>CAZXYJ010000008.1:0-17052 GCA_964644925.1 uncultured Halobacteria archaeon
TGGGTTAAAGGTTACTGGAGGGGGCATAAATAGAAGTAAATCAAAATTCTCTATACTTATTATGATGGTAATGGCGAATACAGTGTTGAAGTCAATTTGGATCTTGCTTATGCAATAACAATTCATAAATCGCAGGGAAGCGACTTTGATAATGTTATCCTTGTTATTCCTGAAAAGGCTCACAATGTTTCTATGGAAATGATGTATACTGCTTTAACTAGATTCAAGGAAAAGACTTATCTTTTAATACAGAATGGAATAGACACTTTACAAAAGTTCAGGCATGCAAGTAGCTCAGAGACAGACAGGAGAAATACTTTCTTATTTAAAATTGCAGTGAGAGATGATATTGATAAAATACCCTATGCAGAAAATATGATTCACAAAACAAAACAAGGATTTATGGTGCGTTCTAAGTCTGAAGTTATTATTGCAAATGAACTTATCAATGCAGGAATTCCCTTAACAGACAAGAACTACGAACAAAAATTAACATCTAAAGATAATCCTTACGATTATAAATTACCGGACTTTGCTTTTACTCACAAAGGCAAAGAATACTATTGGGAACACTTAGGAATGTTAGCTGTTGAATCGTATAGAAAATCTTGGGAGAAGAAATTAAGATGGTATAAGGATAATGGTTATTATGACCAACTAATTACCTCTAAAGATGGGCCTAATGGCAGCATAGACTCAAAGGAGATAGATAAGATTATTGAAGAAAAGTTAGGAATTAAGATCAAAAAGCATGACTTTAGTTTTAAGAACTTGGAAGAAAGCGAAAATGTTGAGTTTAAATCTTCTGTTGTGTGGGATTATAATAATGAGAGAAAAAATAAAGATTTGGAGATTGTAATTGCCAAAACAATCTCTGCTTTTATGAATAGTTATGGCGGGTTATTGGTTATAGGCGTTGATGACAATAAAATTATCTTAGGACTTGAAAAAGATTTTAAATTGCTAAAGAAACAAGATGAAGATGGTTTTCAATTGAAAATAACTGAGATTATAAGCAAGTTTATAGGAAAAGAATTTGCACAATTAGTCAGTTGTAGCTTTGAAAAAGTTAATGGCAAAAAAATCGCTGTAGTTAATATAAAAGAAGCAGATGAACCAACATTTGTTGAGGATAAAAATGAAAGTAAGTTTTTCATAAGAACAAACAATTCAACACAACCTTTGAATCAAAAAGAATCCCATAATTACATAAAGAAACATTGGAATTAATTATATCATGAATCTTGAATTAAAAACTCCCCTTTTATCCGCAAACGTTATATGCAATCGGATGCGATGCCTTTTCTGAAAAGATAGAAATAAGGGGGCGAAGTCATCGAGGGATGCCACTTCCACCAGAAACATAGGGGTGTGCGGGTGCAAGAGCAAACTTTTAAGTAGCATAAACCAAAATAGAAACTAAACGAAATGGCAAAAACGAATTTTAAAAAAGACTTTAACGACAAGCATTTTGCTGAACGCTACATAAAGAAACATAAAAAGATAATTGAAAAGCTGGGGTATGACTACGCAAAAAAGTTAGCTTCCCTTGGTTTTGAAAAGGAAAAGATTCTTGATGCAGGTTGCGGTTTTGGAGCTATGGATGCCGTTCTGGCAAAAGAAATCCAGGAGTGCGAAATAATTGGAATTGATTTGTCAGAGCCACTCTTAGAATATGCGAATTATAGTGTACGGGATACCGATATTGAAGAGCGAGTAAAATTTAAAAAGGGCGATGTCCAGAAATTGTACCTTGTAGAGAACACATTCGACGTAGTGTTTAGTACTAACATGGTTCATTGGGTTAGTAAACCCCGTATTATGCTAAATGAAATAGAGCGGGTACTTAAACCGGACGGTTACCTTTTTATAAAAGACCTTCGGCGTTCTTGGCTTGGAATTTTTGAAAGCGAGATAAAATCGGCTAAATTTACTTTAGATGAAGCAAAGAAACTAATTGAGCAATCAGAATTAAGAAAAGGAACTTTCTCGAAAACCATTTTATGGTGGAATTTTGAAGTATGTTGATTAAAACTTTCTTCTATTTAAGACACAGATTTACGCGGACTTATTTAATTATCGTCTATCTGCGTTAATCTGTGTCTTTAATTTATTTTCCTATTTCATCAGCCCGTGCGGCGTGCGGCCCACACTCCAGTAGAAATGGAGGGGTGTGTGCCCATTGTAATAACTTAAAATATCTCCCCTGCCACTGCTTCCGGCAATATTTCCAGCAGATACCCCTCATATAACGATTTTTTTATCTCGCAAATCTCAGAAAGCTTTCTTTTTCCTATCTCTATGTCTCTTATCTTCTCTTTGTCTTCCTGCTCTACTTTCACCCGCAAACCATCCATGTGAATCACAATGGGTAGTTCCTCTGCAACTTTTGGTGGTAGAACCATCTCTATCATCTCTTTAATGAACAAAGGAGAAGCGGCTAAAGGGTCCTCTTCCAGTTCTATCCTTTTCTCTTCCAGTACGTCCGCCAACGCCATTGCCATTTCATTTAATTTTTCTATATCTTCCTTTCGATTCATCCTGCTTGTCCTTCTTCCTACTCCGCCGACATAATGTGGCAAGTCAACGTCCGATGCCGACGGTCCTCCAACGATGATGTACGGCACGTCTATCATTTCGCATAGCTTTGCCTTCTCCTCGATACACTCCTTAAAATTCCCGAACACAAATACTGCAGCATCGCATTCATTTATTATCGCCTTCTCCTCTACGGTCATCTGTGCTATCCTCTTCCCCACACCTCTCGCTAACCCCATCATATCTGTAATCGCACCATTTCTGCGTAAAAACTCCGCTATGTCACACATAGGATAAACAGCGTGATGTTTACCCAGCGAAGGAACGACCACCATTATCTCTGCACCACCCAGCGGCAGATCTTTTAGTTTACCACCTAATTCCTTCGCTTTAGCTTTAATACGTGGCTCCTCCTCGGCAGGGAACGCCAGGTGCAGCATCGTCTCTGTCTGCATCACCATTGACTGCAATATAAAACCGCCAATATCCTCGACTGTCTCTATCAATTCGTTGAATTTGTATACACCACCCGAAAACATCATTATTTTATACATTATGCACCTCCTCCACTCGAAGCTATCCCACCTACCAGCTCCTTCGCTTTTACCTTCCATTCATCTGATATGGGATTCTCTGAAGCGATAATGGTCATTCCCTTTCCCTGTGCAGAAGGGATTGGATACCGCACGCGTGCACCCTCGGGGAATATCCTGTCTATTCCATCTAACATCCTGGCGGTCAAATCTTCCTTCGGGTCATAGACAACCAACTCGTTAAGTTTCGCTACTTCCTCCTCATCCAGTTCAAAGCGTATTATCACTCTGCTCTCCTGCTGCACTCGCTCGCCGTATCGGTCCCACAATAGGGCAAGCAGTTTGGGCGCATATTCCTCCTTTGTAATCCTTAACTTATCCCCTTCTCGCAGCGTCACATCCCATACCGTTATAGGGCTTGGCACTCTGCCTATTTCAATAGAAATAATAAAAACATGTTCCGCAGCGTTGCAATACATATATACCGAATCTATGTTACTCCGTAGCCCTACATCCCTGAACACATTATTGCAAACGTTCGTATAACTTGCGTTTGCAAATTCATCTCCTCCTTCTACTTTTATCTCCATCTTAATGCCCTCTATTAGTAATCTCTATTGAGTTTATTGTATTCAAGAATATACTAACATTTTTCCAGTTCTTCAAGAAATTTGTCAACAGGTCGAGAAACAAATTCTCCTCTTTCATAACTCTGCCAAGCTTCTTCTGTTTTTTTGGCAAAAGCAAGATCCTCTTCAAAATTCTTACCTAAATCGCTTACTTTTTTCAAGATTAATCGTTCTCCATTCTTGATTATGACAAGTTTTTCCCCTTTACTAAAAATATCTCTCATTTCCGATGGAATCACTATTTGCCCTTTTGAACTTAGTTTTGTTATTGCAACATCTATCATCTATCTCAATCACCTCGCCATATTTACGATTAGTCTTACCCCATATATAAACCTTTTGAAATTTTTCATTTTTAATGTGCCTTTCATGAAGCTCTTGCCACTCCATGTGGTCATCAAGCGCTTTGCTTATTTTTTCTTATACGTATTTCTTTCCAAATATCTCATTTTTGATGTGCACACTCCTTGTCCATAAAAAATTTAGCATAAAGCGTAATGTATCCGATTTTGAGCGCGTATTCCTCTCCCTTCCCCTCCTTCTCCCACCCTCAAAACCCTCCTTTCTGCCTCTTTACCCGCTTGCCATATACACAGCCATGACCTTGAACCCCGCCTATTGGATTCTCAGGCGTTCCAAACTGGTGCATACACCTGCCAAGAACCGCTGCACCCCGCGCCAGTGCGTCATCCGCAAATATCACTTCTGCATCCATTTTCTTTCCTAATAATCCGCTCAGCTTTTCCAGTATTATCTCTGGCTTCCTTCCCGTTATCCCTGCTCTACCCGTTATTCCTATTTTTGTATCGGGTAAATATAAACCTTCCTCTTTTGCTATTCCTACTGCTCCCTCCACCATACATCCCGATAGCTCGTCTATTACTGGCATAATGTACTGTTTTCCTTCCTCTATTACGAGTTCTGCACCGATATCAGCTATTTTAGGAAGATCAGAGAGGTTATGTCCAGCATCCACTCCGATTAACACAACATCACTTCTCTCCGATGCTTCTACATTTACGGGGACACCGCCCACCCGGGTGCCACTTTTTATCTTTTCTATCTGTACATGCCCGAAAATATTCTCGGTATATTCTTTCACTACCTCCTTTTTTATCTTTCCCTTCTTCTTTTGTAAATCGAGTACGGAAGGGAAATCAACCTTCACAACTTTTGATACTACTGCATCGGGTATTGCACCGGCTAAACCGCAAAAGCTACCAATGATACGTGCATAAGGTAATCCATCATCAGTTATTCGACCTGCGAGTGTGGTGCCAAAATCGAGGGATAGAGCAGGGTTACGGTAATCAACGTCAAGCCATTTAGCTGCTTCCTTAAGCCCGGCAGTTACAAGCTCCCCTTCCATCTCGTTCCCTACTATTGACTCACCTGCCGGGGGGATGTTCCCGGTCACAGCACCGTCAAAATAAGTCCGTTCCATTCTTGAATACTTCCTCAGCTCTGGTGCGATATTTTCTACCGTCATGGGCGAAATCATCTTCCTTGGTGGCACACCAGCAAGCATACATCCTTTTGCTAATGCCTTTATTACGCCCTCCACCTCCTCGATTTTTGAGAAACATGCCGTTACACCCGTGGAGCGAACGACGAAATGCAAATCAGGCGTGGTTATCCCCGCAGATTTCGCGCAGTCCTGCAGCGTCCTCTTCACCAAATCCGCAATGGATTCTTCGGAAAGGTCCACCAAACTTAACGTATGGCAGAAAGAATCACGGTCAGACTGAGCCTCTCTTGTCATCTTAACTGCCTTGTCAAGGATATATGTCTTTCCGGTTTTCAAATCCGTAGCGGTCAATATAGATTTGGTAGTGCTGTTTCCAAGTTCAACACTTGCGGCAATAAAAATGGGTCTTAACGTTAGGTCTCCTCTTGAAAGACGCAGGATAAAAAACAAATCCGCATAACTGATCTTCTCGGTTTTAAGTATTCGTGGCTGATGCTTTTTCCCAAATATACCCATTGTTCTTCTTTCCTTCTTTATCAATTATAGCAACTATCTAAAGTGCGTATGTTATAAAAATGCCATTGAAATAAATACGTTGAAAATCTATTTTTGCAGAAAACAATATGCCTATCTCATGGTTCGGCATTTTGTTACCCGTTCGGATTATAACTCTCACCCAAAACGAAAGTTATTTATGTTTCCTCTTTCTGCTTATAATGTTTCCCGCACGAAAAAATAGAAAACTTTATAAAGAGCTATTTACCAACTTCTCCTCATGCCAGTAATAAGTTTGTTTGCATGGATGTTGGTAATAGCGTTCTTGGCATTCATTGCGTGCATGTTCGAGGACTTGGAGTCAGACATAGGGTCGCAGAGCAATCCGAATTCGCAAGTGCAACTGGCACCCGAGATGGGGTACATACACAGGTACTTCAACAAGGCGATTTCGGGAGAAGGGTTGTCTTATGCGCTTTCTTGCACTATCTCAGGGACTATAGCAATGCTGATATTACTGCAGTTTGAATCCGTTGGACCAAAAGCAGCAGTATTAGCAATACCTGTGGGTGCAGCAGTGGGGTCGCTCGTGCACATGGTTCGGTCGTCCGTATGCCATGTGGGAAGAGAGGCAGCGCATAAAAGATTTGAGCAGCCTATTTATCTCGATGTCTTCTACGGGCATCTGTTGCCAATAGCAACCCATAACTTCATGGCAGTGATATGCATTACGGGTATCGCGTACATACAGAGCAATTTGGGGATTCTTTCTGGTGTTACAGGGGCAAGCAATCCGTTCCCACTTCCTTTACTGTGCCTCATCTGGGGGCTAACAGTGGGTGCAATCGGATCGTCAACTGGTGATATACACTATGGAACAGAGAGGGAGTTTCAGGATAAACCTTTCGGTGAGGGCAGACGGGTAGTTTACCACGGGCAAATCTGCCGATACGGTGATTGCGGTGTAAGGACGTCAAAGGATGTAGCAGCTTTCTGCGCGAAATACGGCGGTCCTGCAACGGGTTTAGCGTTTGGGCTCATCGTGTTGTTCGAGAACTGGAGAACAGTGATAGGAATGTTACTCGGTGATTTGGCTGGGCCAGCTTGGAACCCCTCTATAGCAGCAGCATGGGGCATTGGAATAGGAATCGTGATTGCAATAGTACTTGTAATACTAGCCAGAACGTTAGAGAAGTGGGCGAGGAATAAATACGGGCCTTTCGTAGGGGAGTAAGGAAAAATGAGTAAGAGAAAAGAGAAAGAAAATTTAAGGAGTGAAAAGAGAAGATGGAGCCGATAACAGTATATTTGTTGGTATTGGCATGTATAATAATAGGGGGACTACTGTCATCTCTTGCGGTTCATTTAATGCCCGTGGGGGGAGCACCAGCGGCAATGGCTACTGCTACGGGAATTGCAACCGGATGTGTGATGCTGATGACCGGGGCAGCAGTTACGGGCTTATTCACGGCGTCAACGGTGGCGAGTTTTTGGGCGACAAAACCAAATGTAATCCTTGTTGCTCTGTCAGGTGCCGTGGGCTCGATGTTGATGATGGGGTTCACCATGTTTGTTGGAAACCTGATATACATCTTTGGTGCTGGTATAGTGCCCTGTTCAGGCAGAGTGGCAGTGGACCCAATAACCAAGGAATCACAGACTGAATACAAGACACCACGGACAGATGGGCACGGAGTTCCGACAGCGAGTTTCGTCTCGGGAATACTGGGCGGTTTTTCAGGCGGATTTGGCGGTGCACTTATTTATGTCGTGCTCGTCTCAGACAGCTATGCACACTTCTCCGTGGCAACCGCAGGGATAGTGGCAATGGGTATTTTTATTGCCAACGCAATCATCGCAGCGTATAACATCGGAGGGACAATAGAGGGATTCCATGACCCGAAGTTCAAGGCTCGGATACGGACAGGGCTTACCTGTTCCTTAATCGTGTCTGTGCTTTGTGGGGTCATCGTAGTGATTGCAATGCTTACCGGCACGTTAGTAGGGGGTGTAATGTAACGAGATGGGAGAAGAAGAAGCGAAGCAAGAAGAGAAAGCGAAGCCCAAAGAGGAGTTTAAACTATCCTTTGACTATTTCAACGAGTCGAGGCTGGGGATTTTTGCGCTAATCATTGGTGCATTAATGGCGATATTCCCGGGGCTACCTGCGTTCATCAAAGGGGTAGGTGTGATGATAGTCTTTGCGTGGGGCGCGGATTCGGTGAGGAAAACTGCCAGATATGGATTAGGAACCGGTGTTCCATCAATAGGCGTGTTAGCAATGGGATTTGGTATCATAGGTGGAATAACAGGAATTGCCGTAGCATCAATGAGCTTTGGAACGTTAGTAGTGGGCGGAGTGGAAATAGCATTCGGAGTATTAGCAGGCGTTGCGCTTCTTGCACTGCTGGGTTTCGTATCAGGTAATTTGGCAAATGGCGATAAGTTCATCAATATGAAGATACCGGGCTTGGAACGAGGGATGACAGAATTAGGTATAGCAGGGACACTGGCAGTGCTAATTGAAGTTTCCATTGTGGCGGGGTCGTATAATTTTAAGGAAGTGGTACTGCCAAATGTAATAGACAACGGATTAATCGCGGCGATTTTCATTATATCTGCTTTTGGTATGCTTCAGCCCTATAACACGTGCCTTGGTGCTGACGAGAGAAGAGCGAGAACGCTGCTCATGTCTATCGAGATAGGTGGAATAGCAAGTATCATCCTGGGAATAGCGACAACACTGACTTTATCTGCAGTTCAGGGTGTACCGTTGATTGTGCTTGGTGCCGTTGTCTGGGTGGTCTTTTACAGGGCATACATGAAAGCGTGTATGGAGGAAGCATACGCGGTTAAGGGCACCGGACTGATAAAGACTTTAGGAGGCTAAGAAAAGAGATGGTAATAGTAATAAATGAAAAATACAACGTTGTTTTAGAAGAGTCAACGCTGACAGTAGGAGAAGCCAGACCAGGTTTTTACAAGGTTAGTTTAGCGCCGATAGACGAGCAGTTGAACATCTTAGAAGATGCCGTTGATGACCTGTTCAACGTTCTTGACCCGACGACTACGTATTCGATGGCACAGCCTAACCGGGAGGGAATAACAGACATAGCCGGGTTTATCACGATGCTGATGATAGGACTGACGTTCGGTATCTTAGCAGTAGCACTTGTGCTGATTAGTTATGGAATAGGACTTGGAGGTGCATAATAATGGTGGAGAAGAAAGAACCAGCAGAGGGATGGCCCGTAGCGACGGGTGATTATGAGGCAGGGGATCCAAAGAACCCCGTGGCGGTTTCCTCAGGAGGCGGTCATTTCAGCGATGCTGCGGTACAGGAGTTATTCGCTGCCGGCGCTGCAATAGTGGGGTCATGTAAGACGGAGAACATTGGATTGGAGAAGCAGATAGCGAATATTATCGCCAATCCAAACATAAGGTTCTACATCCTTACGGGACCAGAAGTTCCCGGACATGTGACCGGGGGCTCGTTGTTGAAACTGCATGAGAAAGGTATAGACAAGGAATCGCATAAGATAGTAGATGCACCGGGAGCAATACCCTTCATCGAGAACGTGCCAATTGAAGCGGTTGAGCGGTTCAGACAGCAGGTAGAAATAATTGAGATGATGGGTTCAGAAGACGTTGGAGCGATAAAAGCGAAAGTAGCTGAATGTAAGTCAAAAGACCCGGGTGCCTTCCCTGAAGACCCTATGATCGTGAAGGTGGGGGCAGAGGAAGAAGAAGCGGCGGAACTGAAAATACCTTTAGCTATGTCTGCTGACCCATTCATGGGCACAATCACCGGTGCAGTAGAGAGTGCGAGATATAAGTCACAGGTGCTGGCAAGGGACTACAAGTTATCAATGGCAATATCAAAGAATACCATTCTCGGGTTAGCCGCGGGATTTTTGCTCGCTTTAGTAATTGCTATACCTTTCATTGCTTATTTAGCATTAACGGGGGTGATATAAAATGTGTGCACAGAAGGTTACACAACAGACTCCGGAGACGGCAGTGATAACGGCGAAGATAGAGGATTTAAGGAAGCTGATAACGGTCATAGGAAAGGATTCGAGATTCGCAGCAGGGCTTTGGGTCGGTTTTGTTAAAGGATTTGCACTGGGCATCTTTGTAAGCCTCGTGCTTGCCGGCTTGAAGATAGTGTTAATGGGGGTGAAGTAGGTAGCGATGGCAGAAGAAGGAAAAAGTGAAGAAGAAGTGGTAGAGGAACTGGAAAAGTTAGAAGAGGAACTGGAGAGAGAGTTAAGTGTCCCCATACCAATTGCAATAACACCACCAGAACATACGAAATTGCTGGATAGGTTGAATGTGATGGATGAGAAAGTCGAGTTCGTAGCTGGTGAGCTGGCGCAAAAACAGGGCGAGAAAATTGGCACAGCACTTGGCATATTGTACGGTGCGGTAGTGGGGATACTGATATTTGTGATGTTCCTAATCTAAAATAAGAGAGAGGATAAGAAAAAGGAGGACAGGAAAGGAAAAAATGTTTTTGTTTGATAGGAAGCAGGATATATATGAAATAGGCGGAGTGAAAGTAGGAGGCCAGCCAGGCGAGTGCGCAACTGTTATGTGCGGCACGATATTCTATGCGAAGCACTACCTCGTCGAGGACGCGGAAAAAGGGATATTTGATAAGAAAGCGGCGGAAGACGTGATAAATAAGCAGGATGAGTTTTCTGATTTAACCGGCAATCCGTGCATGATGCAGATATTTTCGGAATCGCCGGAGGCGATGGAGAAAGAAATTGCGTTCTGTGTAGAGAAGAGTGACTCACCCTTCTTGATTGACTCGACCGTGGCAGATGCGAAGGTAGCGGGACTCAAGTATGTGGACGAAGTGGGATTGACAGACAGAGCGGTGTACAACTCGATAAACGTGTCGTGTTCACCGGAAGAGCTGAAAGCAATAGAAGAATCCAAAATAGAAGCAGCGATTATCCTGGCGTTCAATCCAAAAGATTCGACAGTAGCGGGAAAGATAGACCTGTTAGAGACCGGGGCAGGCACCTTTGATAAAGGACTGGTGCAGCTTGCACGGGACATGGGCGTAACGAAACAGATGTGCGACCCCGCGACACTGCCAATAGGTGCAGGAGTGGGTTCTGCTATTGCTTCTGGATTCGTCATCAAATCGAAATATGGTATATCAGTAGGTCTGGGCATCCACAATGCACCTTCTGCATGGACATGGCTGAAAACGTTCCGGAAGGAACATGCGACAAAAGGGCCGGGGGGTTGGGAAGGACTCGGCGCGGACGTGTTCAATATCTGTGATATAGCCTCAAATGTCATTCCGATTATCGCGGGCCAGGATTTCGTGCTTTACGGGCCGATTGAGCATGCTCCAAAGACGTTCCCACTGGTGGGAATGGCGGATATGATTGTTGCAGAGGCTAACGCGGCAGAGCACGGTATTGAGTCACTGGAGCCACACCCAATACTGAAAATGACTGCATAGGGGTGTTTTTTTTATCCCCTTTTTATTTTTTATTATTGCACAGTTGCACAGAGTATTTAGATTATAAATTTATAAATACGTGTCTATTTAATAATTATTGGTCTGGAGGTAAAAATCTTTTGGTAGAGAAAGGAAAGGAGGGGATATTAGGAAGTGGTAGATTATGTATTTACCAGTTTTGAGTCAAATCGAGAAAACAATCGACCATTTATCTCGTGAGGAGCAGTTATGGTTGATTGAGCAACTTGCTCATCGCTTGCTGGAGGACTCAATAAAAAGCGATGCTGTAGAACAGGCTACTTTCGAGACCCAACTTGCTGCGATGGCAAAGGATCCTGAGATTCGAGCCGAGTTGCAAAAGATAGATCGCGAGTTTGCTGTAACGGAAGCAGATGGACTGGAGAGCAGATAATGGCTATTAATCGAGGAGAGATTTATTTTGTCAATTTGAATCCGGTGAAGGGGCGAGAGCAAGCAGGACAACGTCCGGTATTGGTTTTATCCGTAGATGCCATCAATAGACAACCTCTTGTGGTAACGGTTGTTGTTGGAACAAAGGGCGAAAACATTTCTCTTGATTACCCGACAAACGTCCGTGTATCACCAGAAGATAGTGGTTTGCCGATAGAGACAATTTTCTTGTGCTTTCAAATTCGCTCATTGGATCCCAAACGTTTCCCTGAGAAACCTGTCGGCAAGATTTCAGATAGGGTATTAAAAAACATTGAGGTGACCGTTCGTCACAGCCTTGGTCTGTAGCAATTTATAAGAGGTGCGTATAAATGTTAGAGCGATTAGACTCAAGATTATATGAAGATGGGGGCTTTGAAATAAAGGAGAAACCGTTTTATTTACCGCAGGAGAATGAGATTGCGCTATTCGAAGCTGCCTACGAGAATAAACTTCCTGTTATGCTGAAAGGACCTACGGGAAGCGGCAAAACGAGATTAATCGAGTATATGGCGTGGAAATTAGGGCGGCCGCTCTACACCGTTGCATGCCACGACGATTTAAGCGGGAATGACTTAACCGGGAGATATATCATAAAAGGGGACGACGTTGAGTGGATTGACGGTCCTCTGCTTATGGCGGTAAAAAACGGAGGGATAGTCTATTTAGACGAAGTCGTGGAAGCGAGAAAAGACACGACGGTCGTTATTCACCCATTAACCGATTATCGAAGGTATTTGCTGATTGAGAAGTTGGGTAAGATGTTCTATGCGCCAGACGACTTTATGCTCGTAATCAGTTACAACCCGGGTTACCAGAGCGTGTTAAAAGAATTGAAACAGAGCACGAAACAGCGGTTTGTGAGCATCTCGCTCGGATGGCCGGGCGAAGATTTAGAAACACAAATTGTGCAGCAAGAGACGGGTGTTGAACAGGATATTGCAAAAATGTTGGTAAAAGCAGCGAATAAAATACGTAATCTCGTTCATCAAGGACTCGAAGAGGGTGTTTCTACCAGAGAACTTGTCTATGCTGGCACATTGCTAAAAAGTGGCGTGCCGATGCGAGATGCGTTGTATTCAACGATGATTGAGCCTTTAACGCACGACAGTGACCTCAAAAGGAGTATAGCGGAAATACTTAAGAATTATTTTGAGGTCTGAAAATGGTAAGAAAAACCTTCAAGAAGATTCATGGAACGAGAAAATTAAGGAAACTACTCAACGAGCATTACGAAGGAGAAGTTCTCGACAATTTAGTTGCCGACTTGTATCCTCTGCTCGACAGAGTCGGTTATGACAGCGTAGAGCAGATTATCAGAGTTTGCACCCAGCTCGCCAGGAATAGCAGTCGAACTGCGGTTACTTTACTTGGGGAGAGTCCTGCCCTCGTTGACCGATTGCTAAAATATGGTGATAAAGATTTAGTGATGAACGTTTATGGTCTTAGTAGCCAGGTCAGCAGGTATAACGATGGTACTGCGGTTAGGTTGCTTGCGGTAAGCCCGGAACTAATAGATAGAGTGGGTTATGAAGGTTTAGAGAAGATAGCCTGCCTTTGTAGTCAGGTCGCCAGGGAAGACAGTTTTGTCGCTACCCGGTTGCTGGGTCTAAGTCCGGAACTAATAGATAGGGTAGGCTATGAAGGTTTAGAGAAGATAGCCGGACTTTGCAGTCAGGTCGCAACTGAGCGTAGATTTATTGCCGCCTTGCTTGAGATGACCCCGGGACTCATAGATAAAGTAGGTCTTGACGTTTTAGAGAAGGTAGCGGGACTCTGTGGTCAAGTTGCGCGGTATAGTAGTAGAACTGCTGTCAGATTGCTTGGACAGAGTTCGGAACTAATAGATAGAGTGGGGTATGACGTTTTAGAGAAGGTAGTCGGACTTTGTAGTCAGGTTGCTCGGAGAGATAGTTTTGTTGCTGCCCGGTTGCTTGAGATGAGTCCGGCACTCATTGACCGAGTTAGTTATGATTGTTTAGGGAAGATGGCAGAACTTTGTTGTCAGGTCAACAAGGATGATAGCTTTATCGCGGCTCGTGTGCTTGACGATACCCCGGGGCTCATTAAGCGATTCCACGAGTATGGCGATACTGAATTAGTTACAACTGTTTATGGGCTTTGCAGTCAGGTTGCTCATGATTATAATTGGCGAACTGCTGTCAGGTTGCTTGGGAAGAGTCCAGAACTCATTGAGCGTTTGTTGAGGTATGGGGATAAAGAGTTAGTGATGAATGTTTATGGGCTTAGCAGTGCGGTTGGCAGATATAGCTGGCGAACGGCTGTCGGTTTGCTTGAAGAGAGTCCTGATCTCATTGGTAGAGCGGGTTATGAAGGTTTGGAGAAGGTAGCATACAGGGCTTCAGAAATAGTAAAGGCAGAAGGAGAAGAAAAAGCAACCTCTTTTGTGAGGGGTGAGGCTTCGGAATATGCTGATTTTTTTGAGGCTATCACGGAAGGTCTTGAGCTGGAGAGAGTAAAACCCGTATTGTTACATTATCTGAATGCATTGTTGGGTTACAGGATCGAGATTGTGGAAGCACAAGGTGAGGGAGCCACAACCGATGGTGAGCGAATCTTTCTTCCAGGGAGAGTTAAAGAGTTCGAAGAAGAGGATAAGAATTTCGTGTTGTACAAAGTTCTGGCGACACACGAAGAGGCGCATTTGGAATATGGTAGTTTTGATTTTGAGTTGATGAAGGTTCGGGATGTGGTGGGCAGGATAGAGGGCTTTATGAACAGCAGATAAAAGTTGTTGATGCGCAGATTGACAGGCTGGTTTATGATTTGTATGGATTGACGGAGAAGGAGGTGAAGGTGGTGGAAAATGGGAGAAGAGGGAGTTAGCGCATTAAAGGAGCGAACAAAGGCTAAGATAGATAAATTGAGCAATATCTATACATATACTGAGAAACTAAAAGCAACAATCGGTTATTATGATAAAACAGTAACGCCTTCTTTTTATCTATGCTATCACCGTTGAGATTTAACGGTTTATCTTTCCCCCTTTTTTTGCCCGAAAAAGCGATGAAGGGGAAAAGCGAAGGGGATATGGAATAAGCTCTGAGAACGGGTTTTGAAAGCATTAAGTTTATAAATATCTTAGGATAATACCCGTGCATTCATCGGGGCTCCGAAAGGCGACACTGCACTTTGTTTGTTGCCTGCACATCGGAAACACTATAACCCCTGCGATTAATGCCGATGCATATCATATCATAGCTTAAGGCGAAGTCAAAGAGTGGAGCTATTTTAGATTATGAAGAACATCCTTTTATAACTATCTGTGCAAGTTTTATTGCGTTAGAAGCATCTCTTTCATTAAACCCTCTTCTTAAGTTATAATCAGCTTCGTTCCTATAATCTCTGCGTAAGGAATCCATGTTGTCTTTTAGTTTTCTTCCTGTATAACGTCTAATTCCTTTTTGCACTTCACGATGATCTCTACCATCACCATATAAAGCCCATTTCTTACCTCTTAACCATTCTCGGGCATGCAAGAATGCAGCATAATAAGCTCTACCAATAGATGTTCTTATCTTAGATTCATCGGTTGCAGATTTTAGCTCTTCCGCCAAGTCCAAAAAATCTAAAGGATCAAACATTTTCCAAACTTCTTACTTCTATTGATAGCATTTTGTCTATCATCTCTATATGTGACATCGTCCAGCTCTTTTTTTTCATCTCCTCTATTACATTTTCAGCTTCCTCTTCTATTTCATCCCATAATTTGATTATTTTGCTAAAATCTTCTTCTTTAATTCCAATAGAGAAAACAAACTCCTCCCAACCCTCTATTTCCCTATCCCTACTTACGTATAGTTTTATTTCATACTCCAGATTAAGAAGAATAGGTTTATCCAATATTTCCCCAATTATATCGCACAAAAGATTATCCATGATTAAAAAATCTTTAGCTTCGTCTGTAATTTCCCTGACTTTTGACTCTATAGAAGGCAAAATACCCAATGGCTCAGGAAAATACTTAAAGGTATCATAGACACGATTAAGACCCACTACTATTCCACTAATTTCTGCGGCTTCTTTTACCAGAAATGCAAGAGAGTCTCTTTCTTTTAAGCGAGGGTTCATAATTCCTTTCACTACCGCGTCGTTAAATCCCCCAATCTTTTCACTGTTTTCTCGTAAAAGAGTCTCATCTCTCGCGACGGTAGGATCCGGAAAGCCCCCATATCCCAAACGACCTACATCAGACATTAAATAACCCCTCCAAAATTTCTTCTGCTTTTTTCTTTAATTCTGAATATTCCTCTACCCTTCTTTTTATTTCTTCAGAATTTTTGGATTCAAAATGAAAATTTAAATCCGCCGTTAACTCTTCATTTGAAGGTTGAAGATTTACTCTCACTACAAAATCTCTAAATGTGAAATGTACTGTTACTCCAAGACGATAGTCATTCGGGAATATTTTTCTTAATATCTTATCATCGAAAGAAAAAATATCCTTTAAACTTCTTCCCCCCATCGTAATACGATATGAATAATTAAATCCTATAGCTGTGTATGGTGTTTCAGGTAATTTAGTAATATAAGTTCCGATAATTTTTGGTAAGTTTTCGATATTTTCGGGAATAGCCTTCTTTACCGATATTTGTAGTCTATTAGGATCAACGATAAGGTTAAAATTAGCTGTTTCAACTAAAGAAAATAGCGGAGTATGGGTAAAATTAACTATGTCTTCCTTAATTATCTCTTTCTGGGCTAACCACTCCTTAGTAACTATTGATGGATTGTGATTTTTTGCTAAAATTACTATGTTTATTCCACTCAATGAAAAATCGCCCGTTTTCATCTCCTCCTTTTTCTTTTTAATAAAATTGTAGATTCAATCAACTTAAAAGGTTTTCGATATTTTTATTTTGTTTTCTATTGTTCACTACTTTTCACCAGAAAAAGCGATGAAGCGGGAAAGCGAAGGGGATAGGATATACAGTTTGAGAAGGTGATAAATTAACATTCGGAACGACTGTAAACAGTGCTAATATTATTTCCTTTCTACTGGTGCTGTTTCCTATTTTAAAGATGGGAAGTGGAGCAATTAGAAGAAAGGGCTTAAAGTCAAGAGTTTAGGTGCAAAGCCAGCGTGGCACATCGCAGCACACCCCTGCAAATTTTTCGGCGAGTGCAATTTGCAAGGTGCAATTGATTTCGCTGAGCTGCGGAAGCGGAGTTGGAGCAGCGGAGCAAATGGTGGAGCGGAATGCCGGATGTTTTATTTTTGCTTATTTATCCAAGTTCAATAGAAAAATGCTTCGGGTATAGTGACTGCTATTATATTAATATAAGTATATAGAATAAAACAATCTAAAGAGGTGAGAAATATGGCTGGAGCAGCGGCTATCTATGCAACCTATGCAAGAAGAGTATTGGTAGGCGGACTACTTTGACAATGTCACATTTAATAAACTTTATATAACCCATACTTCTACTGCA
>CAZXYJ010000009.1:0-17040 GCA_964644925.1 uncultured Halobacteria archaeon
AGTCCGTAGCGCGAGAAAGTGCGAATTATATACGTGAGAAAAGAGCGATAAAAACGCCCTTCTTCTTAGAAGATTCCGGGCTGCTTATCCACGCATTAAATGGCTTTCCAGGTCCTTTCTCCGCTTTTGTGTTCGATAAAATAGGTAATGAGGGACTACTGAAGTTGATGGCGGATAAAAAAGGAGAAGAGCGAAAAGCCACTTTTAAAACAGTCGTTGCGTTCTCCGAATCGGTGAATACCGCACCGCGTCTTTTTGTCGGCACCGCCGAAGGTAAAATAACGGAGAAGAGAAGAGGAGCGGGGGGATTTGGCTACGACCCCATATTTGAAGTCGAAGGGAAAACATTTGCAGAGCGAAGTACCGAAGAGAAGAACAGACTATCGCATAGAGGTAAAGCTTTCAGGAAATTGTTGGATTACCTCGTTTAGATACGTTTTACCGCAGAGTACGCGAAGCACGCAGAGGCATCAGAAAAAACGAGCAAAGATAAAAACCATTTATAATCATTCAGAAAAACAACCACAAGATTACACAGATTTCCACGAGAGCAACATAATATCTTTTCTGTGATTGTTTCATTAGCGATTTTATCACCCATTAAACACTATCTCTTGTGTTAATCTTGTGAGTTCTCGTGGTTTATTAATTGTAATTTGTTTTCTTACCGTTTTCTGTAAAAGTCTATATATTAACCTTTTTATATAGGTAAATTTAGAAAGATTTAAATACTCCCTTTTTATTTCTATATGCTGATAGCGCAAAGATGAAAAAAGGTGTAGTGCAGAGGGCATTGGTGTTGAATTCGGTTTTGCATAAAATGACGTTTTTACCACACGAGCGTAAATTTTTCGACCTCTTTGAGGAGCTTGCGGATAAGGCGGTGGTAGCAGCGGAGCTATTGGTGGGATTAGGTGACAATTATTCCAAACTGTCGCAAATCAGCAAGCAACTCGAAGTGCTGGAAGGAGAAGCTGATTCGGTTGTTCATCAAATCATACAGGGACTGTTTTATGACCACACACGAGTTACGGAAGAAAAGGGAGATATACGTTATTTCGCTCATAATCTGGATAATGTAATAGATGGCATCGAGAAAGCCGTGGTAAGGCTGACATTCACGCAAAGGCGGACTCTTCCAGAGCCTGTAAGCGATTTTTCTCCGATTATTCTTGAGGCTTCGCATGAAATAAGAACGGCAGTTCATTGTTTACGCGATATGAAATGTGAGGAACCAACATTAGAAATGTGCTGCGTAAAAACAAATGAATTAGAGAACGAAGCCGATAAAATAAACCGTAAATGGCTGAGAACACTGATGACCACACCGGTGAAAAATCCTGATGAGCTTCTTGAAAGAATGCTGCTTCGAGAAATAGTGGACATCTTAGAAGATACAATGGACCAGTGTGAGGATGTGGCGAATATTCTGGAGACGTTTAGATTAAAGGGCGGTATCTGATTGATGGAGATGGTACTGGGCTTTGTTATCATAATAATCGCTCTTGCCTTAGTTTATGATTTTTTAAATGGTGCGAATGACAGTGCGAATGCGATTGCCACGGTAATTGCAACCAAAGCGTTAACGCCGCTGAAGGCACTGGCTTTGGCGAGTTTCTTTAATGTCCTCGGTGCTCTTGCCTTTACAGCGGTAGCGAAGACCATTGGTAAGGGAATCATTCCGCCAGGGGCTCTACCGACCAACACTTTCCTCATGGTGCTCATCAGTGGCTTAGCCGGCGCAATAGTATGGACTTATGTCTGCACCATTTTTGGCATCCCTATAAGTGTGACACATTCGTTAGTAGGGGCAATTCTCGGTGCGGGAATCGTTGCAGGGGGAACGGGGATAGTACAGTGGAAGATGCTTACAGATAAGGTATTCATCGCCATTATGCTCGGTCCTTTTGCGGGATTTGTAGCTGGAGCTTTGCTCTTTTCCCTCATCAGTTGGGTGCTTTACCGATTCTTCAAAACTACGCCGGCGACCAAGACAGAGAGAGGATTCAAAAAGCTACAGATTATTTCCTCCTCCTTTATGGCTTTCAGCCACGGTATGAATGATACGCAAAATGCGATGGGCATAATAACGGCAGCATTAATAACCGGCGGTTTCATTTTTGTAGAGCATCCAGAGCAATTTCCCGTGCCCTGGTGGGTAAAGATACTGTGTGGGTTGGTAATGGCGCTGGGCACTCTTTTAATGGGCTGGCGAGTAATAAGAACAATGGGCTGGCGATTGACAAAACTGGAGCCGAAACACGGATTTGCCGCGGAAACAGGTGCAGGTATCGCAGTGGTAGCGGTGAGTTTAGCAGGTATGCCAGCAAGCACCACGCATGTAATAGGCTCTGCGGTAATCGGAGGGACGTTCTTTCAAAGCCTGCGGCGAATAAGATGGTCAGAAGTGGGGAGAATGGTTACTGCATGGGGGATAACCATTCCGCTGGCAGCGGCAATTGGGGGAGCGGCGTATTGGGTGGTGCGGTTGGGTTTATCATAAACTTTTTTGCGAAGCAAAAACCTTTACTAAAAAATGCTTGCGCTATTTTTGCTTCGCAAAAACCTTTACTAAAAATATAAGTTTCTTTGATCAAACTTTCTTTGTGAAAGAAAGTTTGTTTGTAAAGCTTTCTTTTTAAAGGAAAGGTTTTATGGCAAAAAAATTAGCGGCGCTGGATGTGAACAAGTGCATTGGGTGTATGGAATGCATGTTTGCTTGTTCGCGGAGGGTAGGTAGAGGAGGGTTTGACAAGTCGGCGGTAAGAGTGAGGTCTGCTGGTGGCATAGAGCGAGGTTTTGTAATCGTTGCCTGCCGCGCATGTGAGAATCCGCCGTGCGCAAAGGTATGTCCAACGGATGCTTTAAGGGAGAGGAAAGGAGGAGGGGTGATATTGAACGAGGATAAATGCATAGGCTGTGGCTTTTGTGCGCAAGCTTGTATCATGGGCGCTATTTTCTGGGATGACGAGCGGAACAAGCCTATCGTGTGTAAATACTGCGGTGAATGCGCGAATTATTGCGTGCATAACGCCATTGGTATGGTTGAGATTAAGGCAGAGGCATAGCAGGAGGGTAATGAAAATGTTAACGAAAGCAAAAGAAATGAACAGGGTTCTGTATATAGATTTAACGAAAAAAGACAACAAAATAGAGGACAGAGAGGATTTATTTGATGAATATTTGGGTGGTTCAGGCGTTGCGATAAAGCTTCTGGAAGAAGAGTGCCCGAAGGGTATAGACCCTTTAAGTGCATCGAACCCGATAATTTTTGCCGTCGGTCCTCTTACAGCACTCTATCCCTCCGCTTCTAAGACTGTGGCGATGTTCAAATCGCCATTAACCGGCAATCTCGGGGAAAGCCACACGGGAGGAAGAAGTGCGATGGCTATTAAGCTTGCGGGTTACGGGGCGATAGTCATCAAAGGTTCAAGTGACATCCCGGTATATCTGGCAATACACGGTGATGAAGTAAAGTTTAAAGATGCTTCTTCCATCTGGGGCATAGAAGCGGTAGCGGTGGGCAGGATTTTAAGAGAGGTGGAGCCTGGCGCAGGTGTAAGAACCATTATACGGATTGGAAGAGCGGGGGAGAAAATGGTGAGGTATGCCTGTGCGGTATGTGAAACCTATCGCCATTTTGGGCGACTTGGTTTAGGTGCAGTGATGGGCTCGAAGAAACTGAAAGCCGCGGTTATATCCGCAGATAAGAGTATAGAAATACCCAAAGAGAAAAGGAAGGAATACAAGAAGGTTTACGATGAGATACAGGATGTCGTGGTTGAGACGGATGCAATGGAGAAGTATCATGACCTCGGCACGGCAGGGAAGATTTATGAGATGAATAAACTCGGTGGGATGGCATACAAGAATTTAGAATCCGCGAGTGCACCGGAAGAGATTGCAAGAGAATTTTCGGGTGAGAATATTGCCGAGAAGTATCTTTCGAGGCGAGTTTCATGTGCTCACTGCCCGGTGGGTTGTATTCATTTAGCATCGCTCAGAGAACTTTCCGAGCCCGGCTATTATTTCAAGACCTCAACCATTCCTTATGATAACGAGACAATTTACGCACTTGGTTTTATGCTTGGGATGAAGAGTGCAGAGGATTATCTGAGGCTGATTGATGTGGTTGACAGGATTGGCATGGATGCGATAAGCACCGGAGTGACCTTAGCATGGGCGACGGAGGCGTATGAACGTGGGATAATAACAAAGGAGCATACCGATGGTCTTGAGTTCCGCTGGGGAGATGTCCAAGTGTACGTAAAGGCGGTGAATAAAATCGTGGAGATGCCAAATGAATTCTATCAAAATCTGGCTATGGGTGTTGAGCATGTGTCAAGCGTGTACGGTGGGCAGGATTATGCACTCGCATTTGGAGGTAATGAGATGCCGGAGTACCATACCGGAATTGCGTGTTACCTGAACAATCTCACGGGTGCGAGGCACAGCCATCTTGATTCCGCGGGATACGACCTTGACCAGAAGTTAATAGGGAAAGAATTCACGCTTGAAGAAGTGGTGAAAGGGTTACTGAAGGAAGAAGAATGGCGGCAAATACTGTCAAGTCTTGTGGTGTGCTTCTTTGCGAGGAAAGTTTACAGCGCAGAGCGGGTAATAAAAGCTTTGGATGCGATAGGGATAGAAAACTGGACGGAGGGAAAATTAGAAGACCTTGGGAGAGTTATTCATCGTGCTAAAATGGACTTCAAGTTCAGAGAAGGGTTTGACCTCGCAAAACTGCGCATACCGAAGCGGATTTTTGAAGTCCCGACGCCGCATGGGTTCTTAAAGGAAGAAGATATTAGGAAAGCGATTGAGATATATGGCGAGATGATTTTATAAATAGTCATTCCAGTAGTAAATTGCAATTAATTATTTTTCGGAATGGTTATACTCATCTTTCCACCTCTGTACTCTCGAATAAATAAGAACCTACACACACCATTCCAATAGAAGCTGCGAAAACCACAATAAAATCGAGCAATACGGAAAATCCTGAAGCCTCCGCTCCAAGCAAAACACCTCTTAAACCATCCACACCATACGTTAACGGATTAGCATAACAAACCGGAACCAGCCAGGAGGGCAATGCTTCTACCGGGAACAAAGCGCCGGAGAGTAAAAAAATAGGGAACATAACGAAGTTTACTATCAATGAAAAACCCTGCATGTCGCGCATCCGTGAAGCGAAGATCAAGCCCAACCCGATAAAAGTAACTGAAATCAAACACATGAACCCCACCGCAAAGATAAGGGGAATCAACCCTGTTATTTTAAAGCCCAGCAAAGTGCTCAGCGCTAAGATTAAAATACCCTGCATTACGGAAACGGTACTGCCTCCTGCTGTCCTTCCCAGGACGATGGAAAGTCTCGATACCGGTGCCACCATCACCTCTTTCAGAAATCCAAACTCCTTATCCCAGAGAACGGAAATGCCTGCGAACATCGAACTGAAAAGCATGGTCATCCCCATTATCCCGGGTGTGAGAAACTCGATATAGTTTATACCTGCCGGTATTCCCGGTATGGATGCGTGCTCAAAACCTAATCCCAGAAATGCGAGGAAGAATACCGGCATTCCTAATGCACCAACAACTCTGCTCTTTGTTCTCCACATCCCTTTCATCTCCCTGAGCCACAGCACGTAGATTGCCTGCCAACTTATTGACATTTTTTATTCCTTTATCCTCCTCCCCGTGAAATGCAAGAACACATCCTCCAGACTCGGCTTCCTCAAATTCACTGATCTTATCTCTATCCCCGCTTTCCTCGCAACTTCCATTATCGCCGGAATTCTCAGGTCGCCTCTTTCCATCTTTAACGTTACAAAACCCTCATACGCCTTGAACTCGATAACAAATTCAAGCTTTTTGAATACTTCCACGTTATAACACCCCGTATTCATTTCCAAACTCACTAAATCCGAACCTATCAAATCCTTCAGTTTTTTCAGTGTGTCAAGAGCAATTATCTTCCCTTTGTCCATAATCCCTACACGGTCACAAAGATAATCCGCCTCTTCCATCTGATGCGTGGTCAATACAATCGTTACTCCTTCGCTGTCGTTCAACTCCCGTATGTAATCCCATATTCTTCTCCTCGTGTGCGTATCCAATCCCAGAGTGGGTTCGTCTAAGAATAGGACTTTGGGATAGTGAATGAAGCATCTTGCAAGCTCTAAACGGCGTTTCATCCCTCCTGAATACTTATCCACCGCTACGCCCGCTTTGTCTTCCAGTTCAACGAGCTTTAAAACCTCTTCTATCCTATCCTCTCTTGCTTTCCTCCCTATTCCGTATATCCTGGCATGGAAATCCAGATTCTCCCTTCCTGTTAATCTCCAGTCCAAAGAGGGTTCTTGAAATACAATCCCTATACTCTTCCTCACGCTGTCCTTATCCTTACCGATATCAAACCCCGCAACCTTTGCCGTTCCCGAAGTGGGCTTCAGCAGAGTGGTCAGCATTTTTATCGCAGTTGTCTTTCCTGCTCCATTAGGACCGAGTAAAGCAAATATCTCGCCGCTTTCCACGTTAAAAGAGATGTGGTCCACAGCAGCGAAGCCATTGCCTCGATACCTCTTCACTAAGTCCCTTACTTCTATTGCCTCCATCACATTAAATAGTATAATATTATAGTCATTCCAGTAACAAATTGCAATTAATAAACCACGAGATTAACACCAGACCAGAAATTGGAGATTTTTCTCGTGAAATACGCCCTTTCAGGGCTTGCGGTGATGTGGGCAGAGCCCACGATGTGTAATCTTGTGGTTACTTTTCGGAAATACTATAGATAACCGAAAAACCAAACCGCTAATTTACTTAACCGCAACTCCCACGGCACGTTTTATTAGCCTTCCTATCTCGTCAATCTCTTTCTCCATCGGTCCTTTCTTGTCCGGCACTTCAACGATAATGGGGATTACACCTTTTTTCTCCGCGTTTATCTCCCTTATCTTGTCTCTGTTCCTAGCTTCCGCAGCAAATCTTTCGGTTATGATTATGATGGCAAATCCATCCTTTGCTAATTTATCTAACATACGAGCAGCGTCTTCTCCACCATCGGGTGGATACTCGTGCACTTCTTTTACGCCTGCGAGCCGGAAACCAGCAGCAGTCTCAGGGTCGCTAATTACCGCAATCATTTTTTATTTTTCATCTCCTAGTTAACATATTTTTTACTATCTCTTCTCGTAAACTGGTGGAAAAACGTGCCATTCGCTGTTCAAAAGTATTGTTCACCTCTATCTTTTCGTCTTTTCCTCGTACTATAACTCCTCCTGCCGACCTTATCCGGTCATCCGATAATGATAAATGCACCTTCACGCCCCCGGTGCTTATTTCATCTGCTATCTTGTTTAGCATATCTGGAGTCACAAAAGATGCATCTGCATCCTCATCGCTGAGTATCACGTTCAATTCGCTATCACTGCTTGTACTTGTACTTGTGCCACCACCCCCGGCGATTATACTCATCGCAGCATCCTTTATCAAGCCAGCCAGGATATTTGAATATGAATTACCTTTGAAACCTTCTTTTTTTACTTCGGTTATCCGCTTCATTGACTCCTCTAACACTTTCGCTATCAATCCCTCTTCAGATTGCCATTTGAGCTTTCTCGCATTTAATCGCGCGGCTCGAACCATTCGTTCGCGCTCTTCAACTCCTTTTCGCTCCTCAGCGACAACAAAATTTTTCTTTTGCACTTCTATCTGAGCTTTCGCTTCTTCGAGCTTGAGCTTTGCTTTCTCCTTCGCTTCGCTAATTATTTGCGCCTCCTCCGAAACCGCTTCTTCCTTTATCTTCTCTACTATCTCTGTTGCGCCCAACTGAATCACCTCAAACCTAAAATTCTTTCTAACACGAGGTTTACCGTGCTACTGAACTTGGATTCTGCAGTTGCTTTCTGCTTCTCTGCTTCCGCTGTGGCATCCCTCATTATCGCTTCCTCTTCCTTCTTGCCTTCCTGTGCATACTTATCAGAAATCTGGGCTTCTAAATCCTTTTCCGCAGCATGCGCCTTCTCCTTTAGCTGCTTCACTGCGTCATCCGCGTCTTTTAATGTTTTCGCAGCGCTGCCCTTAGCTTCTTCTATTAACTTCCTGCCCTCTTCTTCCCCTTCTCTTATCGCTTTAAGCGCTTCTACTGCCATTGTATTCTTCTATACAAACCTTTTCTTAAAAAGAAAGTTTAAAAAAAGTAGCGTAAGCATTTTTTTAGTAAAGGTTTTTGCTTGCAAAAAAGCAGCGTAAGCATATTTTTAGTAAAGGTTTTTGCTTGCAAAAAAGTTTGTTATGAAGGTCATATCCATAATAGGGAAGAAGAAGTCAGGAAAAACATCTTTTATCGAGTGTTTAATCCCGTATCTGAATGAATATGGTAAAGTAGGGTGCATAAAACACGCGCATGTGTTGAATTTGGATTTTGATACGTCCACCGCAAAAGATACAGACCGTTTCTTTAACGCCGGTGCGGAAGTTGTTATAGGCACGTCAGAGGAAAAGGCGATAAAAATTTGCCGCCGTGGTAAAACGGTGACGGAATTGCTAACTGAGATGGCGCATTCGGATGTTGATTTCGTGCTGGTTGAAGGGTTCAAGAGCAGCGACTTGCCGAAGATAACTCTGAGCGAGTTTTTAGATGAAGATTTAGTCGGTAACATAATAAAAAAAGTGGACTTGCCGACGGATTCTGAAGACCGAGAAGAAACGATAAAAGAGATAGTCAAACTTATTCTTTCTCTTGACGAATATTAAACAACTTTTTTACCTTCGGTAAAAACCTTGGCTAAAACAGGTTTTTTCTTTTAGCACAGGTTTTCTTTTTTTACAAAAAAGAAAAAGTGTTATGAGAGCAAAAATAAGTTTTTCGTGCGTAGATGCCACCAGCAACCCTGTGGACTGGATGTACAGGTTAGAAGACGCAGGTTTTCAGGGCTGGGAAATAGTGGGTGAAGGGCAGCAAAAGGTAGAAGGCGGATTTAGAGAACGGGTGAAGGAAATCTACGAAACAACGAATCTTGTTCTTTCCTTACACGCTCCACTCTCGGATATAAACATTGCGAGTGTAAACGAAGGGATATGGAGCGAGAGCATAAGACAGATAAAAGAGAGTATCGAGAACACATACGAGTTCGTTGAACATATATGCGTGGTGCATCCGGGTATTTTATCGCCATTATCTGTGCAGACGCCGGAAAAGGCGATTCAGAAGGCGATTGAAGGTCTAACGGCACTTTGCGAGTTTGCTGCTGAACGCGGATTGCGAATAGCGGTGGAGAATCTGCCATCAATAAATATGATGCTGGGAAGGTATCCGGATGAACTCATTCAAATAGTGCGTGGTGTGAACAGGGACAATCTGGGTATATGTCTTGACGTTGCGCATGCGAACACGACAAAGACGCTGGATGAATTCTTGAATATCCGTGATAAGGCAGAGGATATGGAGATAATACATCTTCATGCGAGCGATAATTTCGGAGCGGATGACCTGCATTTGCCGCTGGGAAAGGGGAACCTGGACTGGAAGAAGGTGTCAAACGGGATTAATGATTATGGGTATGAAGGGCGGATGGTGATGGAATTATACACAATAGAGGACGGGATAGCGAGTTTGGAGTTCATCAGCAACTTTTCTTTAAGATGATGTTTCTATTTCTCTTGAGCACCACCCTAAATTTCATTTATTTATAAAGAGATGAGAAAAGGACTGGACTAGAGACAGAATTATAAATATAGAGGTAAGAGATGGTAAAAGAACCTGAGAGGGGATTAGATTTAGGATTAGATGCGAAAAGAATCGGAAATAGAATAAAAGAGACTGCGAAGAAGGCACGTAATGAAGAAGACCTGAAGATAAAAGTTGAGGGTTTGATACAGGAATTAATTGCGAAGTTTTTTGAACCGGGAAAAGAGCCGGAAGTGGCTTACGAGCATAGAACAAAGATTTCAGGTAAAAGAGAGGATGCGCTTTAGGGAACGGTTATCATCGAATACAAAGCACCGAATAAATTGGATACGGGTAGCGAGTTTATCAAAGCAAAGGAGCAAATAGAGGAATATATAAAAGAAGAAGCGGATGGCAAGGCAGAAAATTTTGGTAAGTTTTTTGGCGTGATTTTAGACGGCTATAAAATCTCATTCGTGAGGTTCAGAAGGAATCAATGGATGGCGAATGAACCGACAGAACTAAGCGAAGAATCGGTTTACAGGTTATTGGAAGCCATCATATCCTTGAAAAGAAAAGCAATAGATGCGGATTTCTTATTGACGGATTTCGGTCCCGATAGCGAAACGAGTGAGAAGGTCATTTCTGTTTTATACGAAGCATTGGAGAAGTCGAAGTCATCGAGGACAGAGATGCTTTTTCGCGATTAGAAGCGCGTGTTTTCGCAGGTTTGTGCATATTCGCCGGGCAAGCTGGAAGGGTTGATAGAGCATTACGGAGTGGCGAAAGGAAAGAACGTGGACGTGGAGAAGTTGATGTTTGCTGTCCATACTTATTACACGCTGGTGATGAAATTATTGACTTCAGAAGTGATTTCGTTCTTCAATCCTGTTTTCGGGTCGCCGTTACAGCGAATAGAGAGTGCGTATTACAGAAGTAGAGAAGATTTGAAGGACGAGTTGCTCGAGTTGGAAGAAAGAGGTATAATTGCGAAGATAGGGATAAGGAATTTTTTATAATGCCACTTGAACAATATAAAATGCACATGTATGCTCTGGCAAACGAATTGAAAAATAAGAGAGCTTACGCTAAACAAACCTATCGCACCCCTGCATATTCCAGATATTCACCTGCTACGGAGGTGGTTTAAACCGGAACAACTCTTCTAATGTCCAGACGTGGTCCGTGAGGTTAGCAGCCATTGCAGGTGTTCTTTGTTTCCAACGCCGTTTACGGTTAAACTTGACATAAACCAAGGACATTTTTGATTGTAAATCTCATTGTTATTTATCTCTTTCAAAGACTATATGTAGTGTCCGCCAAGATTATAGACTCTTCACCAACTACTATGTTGTTCATAAAGGTATATCGGTCGCTCCACTTTACTGCAAGCGGCGATATACCATGACTAATTGGTTTATGAGGTTACATGGTGTTAAAATCTAAATTCATGACACTTTTTTTGTGTCCTTACTTTATATCAAAGTTAACCACTATGGTTCTACCTTCCACCCTTGCCTTTACTTTTGCTCCACCAAAAAGAGCTTTTCTTTTCTCCCTCTTCTTGCCCTCGCTCTTCATCATCAAATTCACGTAACAGTTCCTTCTGCCTTTTACTCACTTTTGTTGGCGTTACTACCTTCACTCTCACCAGCATGTTTCCCTTACCATAGCCCTGTAAATCAGGCATTCCGCGATTTTTCAGCCGGAAAACCGTGTTTGATTGCGTTCCGAGAGGCATTTTTATTTTCGCCTTGCCCCCCTCTATCGTCCTGACTTCTATCTCATCGCCAAATATCACCTGTGCAAAGCGAACCGGGACTTCACAAAACAGGTTGGTTCCTTCCCTTCTGAAGAACTCATGCTCTCTTACATGAACTACGACGTACAAATCACCCGACGGTCCCCCTCGTTCCCCTGCTCCCCCCTCTCCTGCAATCCGTAATCTACTGCCTGTATCTACACCTGGCGGTATTCGTACCGATAGCCGCTTGCTCACGCGGATTTTCCCGCTCCCTCCACAATTCTCACAGGGCTTCTCCACTACTTCCCCTCTCCCCGCGCATTGAGGGCAAGTAGAGATAGAAATGAACTGGGCAAACCCCTGCCTTTGCACATTTTTTATCTGACCGGTTCCACCGCATGCAGAACAGGTTTTTAATCCTCCTGTACTCGCACCCGTTCCCCGGCATGAAGGGCAGCTATCTTCCTTCGAAACGTTTAATTCCTTCTCCATCCCTTTCGCAGCTTCCTCAAGGTCTATCTCAAGGTCATATCGGATGTCGCTTCCTCTCTCGGCTCTAGCTCTGGGGCGGTATCCCTCCTCCGCTCTTGTGTATCCCACTCTTCCGAAGAGGTCCTCAAATATAGACCCGCCTCGGGTTCTCCCGAAACCAAAATTAGCACCGAAGAAGTCTCTGAACACATCACCAAATATGTCCTCTACATCGCCGTATCGCGTGAAATTGGACCACTCAAACCCTCCCGGACCGAAGTCAACACCTGCATGCCCGAATTTATCGTAGTTTACACGCTTCTGCGGGTCTGACAACACCTCATAAGCCTCAGATACTTCTTTAAACTTCTCCTCTGCCTCTTTCGGGTTATCCTTATTAAGGTCAGGATGGTGTTTTTTCGCCAATCTCCGATAAGCACGCTTTATCTCTTCCTTCGATGCTCCTTTACCCACGTCCAGTGTCTCGTAGTAATCACGCTTTGCTGCCAATTCCGCTTCGCCCTCCGTTCAAGAATTAGTTTATCTCTATTGTTTAAGATTTTTAAGATGCCTTCGGTTTCATCTGTTCACTGCTTCTTTCCATAGGAAATGGGTGGTGATTTTCTGTATTTTTGCATACCCTTTATATATAAGGTCGAACTTAGTTTCATTTGTTCATTGAAAAAGTGAAGGGGTGAAGATGAAGATGGCGGCGAAGGTGCGCGTGGAAGTGGTGAATGAAGAAGGGATGAAAACCTCTATGGAACGCGAGGGGAATTTTATGGACGAATCGTTTAAGCCCTCTACAATAAGCAGTATGGTGAAATTTTTGGAAAATACGCTTCCCTCGCCTTTCCTTTCTGACCCTTCTGAGGTTGACAGCGAAGACCTCACGATAAAGGAACGATTGGCGTATTTTTTGCGATATGACAAAAGGTCGCCAGGGGATTGGTTCACTTCTTCACAGATTAGAAGAATATACGAAGAAGCGTATGGTGAGCGGGTAGGCATCAGCACGTTATCAACGTATTTAGCGAATATGCATTCAGAGGGTATTTTGGTGAGGAAGGGGAGCAGGGCGGAGAGGAAATACCGATTAGCTAAGAATATGGCTGCCTCACGTTCTGAGTCGGGTTATGGTTCCTGCTCCCGTTCGGGCGCGGATGCTACCGCGAATGTCAATTCCAATGACATGGAACTTATAGAATGTCTTCCACTCCACGACCTCATTCCAAGATAGTTAATAAGGTCAATACTGGAGAAGAATTTCTTTTACCTGCTCTTTAAACTCCTCTAAAGAACCTTCATTCTTTATCACCTTGTCTGCTTTTTTCATTGCTTCTCCCATTCCCCACCCGAACTCTCTCTCTTCACGCTTTTTGAATTCGTCAATGCTCGATAAGTCCAAATCATCTCCTCTACCCCGGGATTTTATTCGTTCATATCTAAAGCGAAGCGGGGCATCCACGCGCACAAGCACGAAATGGGCACCAAATTCGTTTTTAAACGTTTCTACTTCGGCAATCCCTCTTATTCCATCTACAACAATGACTTTTTCGGTTTTGCCCGCGCTTTTTTTCTGCGCTTTTATAGCGGGAATGCACCGTTTCGCAATCACATCCATCCCTTCGTGCGCCCTCAGCTCGTTTGCAACTCTGCCTGCATTTTCGTCACTCAACGGAAGCCCTCGCTTTCTTAACTCCTCTCTTATCACTTCCCCCATCGTTATGACCGGGATGCCGAGTTCCTTTGCCACCCGAGCTGCTTCCGTCTTTCCCGCTGCTGGCGCACCGACAAACGCAAACACTAATATCGATACCTCTCCCGTAGCCACTTCTCTGCTGCTCCCTTCGCAAGTCTTCGCTCGGCTGCTGCGTAAAATATGTTCACAACACAGAGTAATTCTCCTTTTCCCACCTTACCATCAGCGAAGGGGTGAAAAATAACTTCATCAAGAGCCCTATGTTCCTCAACGGGTATTGATCTTCCAACCGCTGCGAGCGAAGAAACCACACCAAGTGCGTGTCGCATTATGAAGCAAGGCAAGACGATCGCCTTTGGGGGTAGCTCTATTTTGCCTATCTTTATGTTCACAAGTTCATTTTTCTTCACTTTTTTATCCTCCTCTGCGATGACCATTTCCCATTCCCCGTGCGGACCGACGGTAAACCCATAGGGGAACGCCTCTGTTTCCCGCCGCTCTATTTCACCGCCTATTTTATCTTTCCAGTAAACGCATCCTATTTTTGCCATGTTCTTTGATGTGCCTTTTTACAATAAAAAGTTTAGTATTTGCAACCACAAGATTACACAGATTTCCACGAGAAACCTTTTCTTAGAAAGAAAAGCTTTATCAACATTTTTTTTACCTCTGGTAAAAACCTTGACTAACAACCTTTCTTAAAAAGAAAGCTTGACTAAAGAAACAGGTCTCTTTTTTTCTTTTAGCACAGGTTTTCTTTTTGTAAAAAAGAAAAAGTGTGGGGGTTAATCTCGTGGAATCTCGTGGTTTTTGTAACGCTCCAATCGTTTATCCCAGTACGCATCCAGAATTTTTGATTCTTCAGAATCTTCAAATATGAGTTCGCTTTGCCCCGACCTGGTTATGGTCCCCACATAATTCCATGAAACACTCTGCCATTCGTTTTCGGTCAGTTCCCTGCCGATTGCTTCTTCGACAATCGCACGTTTTAAAACGAGCTTTTTATCCCCCCTTATTCTTATCTGCATTCCGAAGACGGTGTAATCTGCGTGGACGCCGCCTCTACTACGGTTGTAGTCGCAAACGGCTTTTGCAATAGACAGATTCGCTGGTACTGCTTCAATAAAAACACTTACCATTGGTCGCTACCCTTCATATAGTTCTAAACAAATCCCAAAACTAAATAATATAAATCACTTCCTCGCCTTCCTCCCTTGTTCGTATTCTCACCTCATTCAGGGATGCGGCGTGGTAAGCAATTGCAGCGAGTTCTTCCAGCTCTTCGTGGCTGAATACATCTTCTTCTTTTATTTCACCACCTGGGACAAGCTCAACCCGACCCTGTTGTATCACATACGGGCAATGTGCAGCCCCTGCCTCTTCCAATTCTTTTGCTATGCGTTCCACTTCCTCTGCACCGGCAAGATGTTTGAATACCGTTGTTTGCACTTCGAGTTCTATTTTCGCACGCACACAAGTATCCAGTGTCTTTTTTACTCGTTCCACCACCCCGGGAACTTTTGTTAGTTTGGTATAGCGCTTTTTATCAGACAGCGGCGCCTTAATATCAAGGAATATTTTGTCAATTAACTCCTTTCTTTGCATAGATTCGATAGCTTCAGGATAAAATCCGTTTGTCTGCATGCCAACGAACAGTGACCGTGTCTTTGCATATCCGGCAATCGCTTCTATTGCGCCGGGCTGCATGAACGGTTCACCACCGGAAATAACGATGGCGTCTATAAAATCCTCATTTTTGTTTATGTCTTCTTCTATCTCCTGCATCTCAACGTAGTTATCGCCTTCCAGCAGGTCATAATTCTGGCAATAGAGACATCGAAACGGGCACCCCCTGAGAAATATCACCATCGAAGCTTTTCCTCGCCAGTCTATGGTAGAAAAGGGAACGATGCCGCCGAGGTTTATTCTTATTTGTGTCATTCACTACAAAATCCAGGATATTTTTCTTTTCCGAAAACGCTTTTCTTTTTTAAAGAAAAGGGTTTATTTAGAAGTAATCACCCACTCGCTCTACGGCTCGTGCAGCGAGTTCAGCGCATTTATCCATGTCTTTCAGGCTTAACAACTCCACAGGCGAGTGAATGTACCTTGTAGGCACACCGATTACACCCGTGGGTATGCCGCTTCTTGTAAGGTGAATTGAGGTGGCATCCGTCGTGCCACCTTCCGATACGCTGAGCTGGTAGTCTATATTATGCTTAGTTGCCGTCTCTTTGAGCCATTTCAGCACCGAGGGCGGCGTTATTATGCCGCGACCCGAGGCATCGGAAACGGTAATCACAGGACCTTTATCCATCTCTACCGTCGTGTCTTTCTTTTCTATCCCCGGATGCCCCCCTGCTATATCGGTATCTACTGCGAGGGCAACGTCGGGATTGAGCCCGAATGCCGCCGTTCGTGCCCCTTTCAGCCCCACTTCCTCCTGCACCGTGCCTACTGCATAGACCTCGAAGTCGGTATTTGCACGTTTAAGTGCTTCTACCATTATCGCAACGCCGGAACGATTGTCAAATGCTTTACAGCTAACTCTTTCGTTTTTCAGGTCTACAAAATGCCTATCTACGGTAACAGGCGTTCCGATGGAAATCCCCATTTGCTCCACTTCTTCTTTGTCGCACGCACCCACGTCAATGAACATATCTTCTGATTTTATCGCCTTCTCACGTTCGTCCTTTTTCATTTTATGCGGTGGTTTTGAGCCTATAACGCCATACACTTTCACCCCGCTCTCGGAATGCAGAACCACACGCTGATTGAGCAGCGTCTGGTCAAACCACCCGCCTATAGTCGAGAATCTCAAGAAACCCTCGTCTTCTATGAGCTTCACCATAAGCCCTATTTCGTCGAGGTGCGCAGCAATCATAACAGATGGTTTTTTCCCTTTCCTCGTGGCTATCAGATTCCCCAACCCGTCGGTCTGCATTTCGTCCACGTATGGCTTAATCTCTGCCTCTACGATTTCTCTTATCTCACCTTCGTAGCCTGAAACACCATGTGCCTCGGCTAATTTTTTCAATAATTCTCTCATTTCTCCCATTTTTATTCCCAAGCGTTTTTGATAAAAACTTTTAGTCCCGCCTCCCGGATTTGAACCGGGGACATCGCGGTGTCCGCGCACGCGGTTATGTGACCTTTGGGAGGTGGTCAAAAATTCACTCTACAGCCGCGCACTCTGCCAAACTGAGTTAAGGCGGGATTTTATTTTCTCTATTAAAAATTACCATATTAATAAACTATATTTTTAGAATAAAAATAATTTTTGAATGAAGAAGAAAGACGCAGATGGTGATGACGAAGTTATAGTCATTCCCGTAACAAACTGCAAATAATGAACCACGAGATTCCACACGATTAACACAAGAAATACGAGTTAACTGGGGGTAAAATCGTCAATGGAACACTGAAAACTAAAATCCATTATTCT
>CAZXYJ010000010.1:0-16791 GCA_964644925.1 uncultured Halobacteria archaeon
GAACTAAAAGCTATTTTTAGTATAGAGATGTATTTATTATTATTCGCATTACAGTGAAAATGTAGGAGAAGGAGAGAGGGAAAGAAGAAATGACAATAAAGGATGAATTGCCACCGGGAGCCGTATCGCCGGAAGAGATACAAGAGGCGAATGTGCAGGTTTCCGCTGCTTTTTCTGATATGTTTAAACCGATTATCGGTCCTTTTGGGTCAAAGATGTTGATAACGCAGGGAGCAACTAAACTAGAAGCTGCTGACCTCGTTTCGGGCAACGCATACAGCCTGATAAAGGAACTGAAATATATGCACCCTACTGCGGACATGCTGATAAATGCAGGGTTAACACAGGGGGAGAGAGTGGGAGATGGCGTAGCCACGGTGATGATTCTGACGGGCGAGCTGGTGAAGCGTGGATTTGAGCTGAAAAACGAGGGTGTGCATCAAAATATCGTGGTGAAGGGTTACGAGCTCGCTCTTGAGCGCGTAAAAGAAGTTTTAGCTGACATAGCGGCTGAGGTGGACGTGAGAGGTGCAGGAGGCGATGAACTCCTGCGCTGCGTGGCAAAGACCGCGTTAAAGAAAGCTGATTATTATGCGGAAGATAAATTGGCGGATGCGGTAGTACAAGGCATAAAACGAATAAGCGGTGACGATAGCGATGGCGATGGTACGGAGAATAAGCCAATAGACGTGGATGACATCGCGATAGAAACAAAGAGCGGGGGCAGAATGCAGGAGACGGGCTTTGCCGAAGGAGTCGTGGTGGACCGAGAAGTTCTGACGGCACTTCCAACGGAGATGACGCCTGCGAGAATAGCTTTGCTTGATTTCCCGCTTGAACATAAAGAGCCAAAGATGAAGGGGAGACGAGAACTCAAAACCGGTACGGGAGCAAGAGAACGCAGTAAAGCGGGCGAAACGCTCGGAGCACTCGATATTCACGTGAAACTCTCAAAACCTTCGCAGTTCCGCGAGTTCCGGGAGGCAAGAGCAAAGATTTTTGATGCGGTCGTGGACCCGGTAGTGAAATCAGGTGCAAACGTGATTTGCTGTCGGTGGGGTGTGGATGACGATGCGCTGGGTAAGTTCCGCCGAGCAGGGATAATGCTGATAAAAAGGGTAAAATTAACGGACATGAAACGATTGGAGCAGTCTACGGGAGGAAAGATAGTGAAAGACGTAAGTGACCTCAGTGAAGATAAATTTGGCTATGCGGGTAGAGTGGTCCAGCGAGAGATAAGCGGTGATAACTACGTCTTTTTTGAGCAGTGCTCGCATAAGAAATCCGCAACGATGTTTATACGAGGTGCATCAACCAGGGTTTTAGAGGGGCTCGTAGGCGAGATAAAAAGCGCCTTGCACGCCGTTGCACAACTGTTTGAGGACAACCGCGTGGTACCCGGCGGTGGTGCGGTGGAAATGGAATGTGCGTATCGTGTGAGGAAATCCGCAAAGAAGATACCGAGTAAGGAGCAGCTGGCAATGGATGCTTTTGCTGACGCTCTGGAGTCTATACCAAAGGCGTTAGCGAAGAATAATGGAATGAACCAGATAGATGCACTTACGAAACTCCGGGCAGAGCATTTCGCAGGTGATAAGAATGCCGGTATATCGGGCAGCGATAAGTGCTGCGTGAAAGACGTAATGAAAGAGGGGATAATAGACCCATTAAGCGTGAAGTTGCAGGCGTTTATCTCGGCTACCGAAGCGGCAACAGGAATGATGAAAATAGACGATTTACACATAGCAAATAGTGCGGCAAGGGCAGAGGCAGCGAATCCCGAAGCACAAATTGCAGGTAGAACACGAGAGCTGATAGATGCCGAGAGGAACCCTCCCGAGTTCGATTTCCGCGGTGGGAGATTGAAATACACCGGAAAAGACGAAAAAAAGCCAAAGTCGGTGTACAGGTGAACCGACCTGACCCACAACAAAATAAATTGTTGACACAGATTAACGCAGACCAGACAGGTGTCAGGTTTCTAAACCGCCAAACCGCTAACATGCTAAACCACTAATTGAACGGACAAGTCACACGAGCTTAGCTACAAGCTCCCCCCTTTTTACTCCTATATTACTTGCTATTGGCTCACATTTCGCCCTGAAGACATATATCAACCTGCCGCTTAACCCTAACTCGGCTCTGGCTTCAAACTCCGAAATCGTCTCGTAATTCCCCATTCCCTTTGCTATCACCAGATAGCGGTCATCACAGAACACGTCCATAAATTCCTCTTCCGCCTCTTCTATCAAAACACCTATGCATGAGCCACTTGGAACTATCCTTACCAACCCGGAATCCGAAATACCCACCTTTTCAATCGCTTCCTTCACGTCTTCTGTTGTAGCATCATTTATAACCGGCGCGCTCTTCGGCGACACAACTACTTCCTTACCCAGTTCTATCAATTTCCGTATCACAAACGCATCAAAAAATACCTCGCCTGCATTGTCGGTCAAATACAAAATCTTGTTTCGCTCCTTTATTGCCGATGTTATCACGTCCTTATCCCAATTAAGGTTCTCCTTTAATGTGTGCACGAAATCATCTTTAAAAGCATCGTCATCGTAAAAATACCCCTTTACCCCATATTCCATTGAATTCGCCGCTGCTGCTATTCGTACCAGCACTTCTATTTTATTCCCGCTCTTCGCGACAGCCGCATCGTAAAAGTCGGACACTTCGGAAAGTAACCCCTTCGCAACTTCGTTGCTTCTCCTTTTTATTTCTCTGTGGGGGTCTTTCACTCCACTTCGCCTCTTTATTATCCTTTCCCTTTCAGTGCCGAAAAAAGCGGGTGCTTTCCCTTCTTCACCGAGATGCGCCATGAGAAAAGCGATAAATTCCTCCATTGCACGGATTTTTTCACTGTCGTCGTTAAAAGCTATATCGCACTCGTATTTCGTTCGTTCTACCAGACAGGCGATACAGTCGGATTTCGGTTTCATTTGTGGTATTTATTTATTTATATATTTATATATGGGAAAAGAATGAAACATTATAGATAACAAAAGAGTAGGATGTAGATTAGAAGAAAAATAGGAGAAGAAGAGAAATGGTAGAGAAAGAACACATGAATCTGGCAATGATTGGCCATATAGACCATGGCAAGTCAACGCTGCTGGGAAGGTTGCTGACGGAAGCAGGAGCGATAGACCCGCATTTGATAGAGGAGTACAGGAAAAAGGCAGCGGCGATAGGAAAAGCGACATTCGAGTATGCTTGGGTGATGGATACGTTGAAGGATGAAAGAGAGAGGGGCATTACCATAGACGTTGCACATCAGAGGTTTGATACTAACAAGTATTATTATACCATTGTAGATTGCCCCGGTCACAGGGATTTCGTGAAGAACATGATTACAGGAACGTCGCAGGCGGATGCGGCGGTACTGGTGGTGGATGCTAAAGATGGGATAATGGCGCAAACAAAGGAGCACGTATTCTTATCCCGAACATTAGGCGTAACTCAGCTGATTATCGCAGTAAACAAGATGGACCGGGTGAATTACGACCAGAAGCGATACGAAGAGTTGAAGAAAGAGCTTTTGGCACTTCTGAAAACCGTAGGCTATAAAGAAGAGCATGTCACGTTTTTGCCTGTTTCTGCTATTGAGGGCGAGAACGTAACGAAGCGTAGCGATAAACTGAAGTGGTTCGATGGACCCACCCTGTTAGAAGCGATGGACCTCATGAAAGTGCCGGAAAAACCGATTAAGCTTCCGCTCAGAATACCTGTTCAAGACGTGTATACAATAACGGGCGTTGGCACCGTTCCCGTTGGACGGGTGGAGACAGGAAAGTTAAAGAAGGGCGATAAGATTATCTTCAATCCCGCGGATAAAACGGGTGAGGTGAAAACAATAGAGATGCACCATGAAGAGATTCCGGAGGCAGTTCCCGGAGACAACATCGGCTGGAATGTACGAGGAATAAGCAGGAATGATATAAGGCGGGGAGACGTTTGCGGTCATACGGATACCCCACCAACGGTTGCGGACGAGTTCACGGCACAGATAGTTGTCCTTCAGCATCCAAGTGCAATTACGGTGGGCTACACCCCTGTTTTTCATTGCCATACCGCTCAGGTTGCATCTACGGTAACGGAAATTTCTAAGAAGCTGGACCCGAAGACCGGAGCAGTAGTAGAAGAAAATCCCGACTTCATAAAATCCGGTGATGCCGCTATCATAACGATAAAACCCACACGACCGCTGGTTATCGAGCGTGTAAAGGAGATACCACAGTTAGGCAGGTTTGCAATCCGTGACATGGGGCAGACGGTTGCTGCGGGTATGGTAATAGATGTAAAGCCGAGGGTAGGATAGGGTAAGCAGAGCTAAAAGGAAAGGGGAAATGGACCAGAAAGCGCGGATAAAGCTGTCGAGCACGGACCATAAACAACTGGATGGGATATGCCAGCAGGTGAAGCAGATAGCAGATACAACGGGAGTCAGAATGTCGGGACCCATCCCTCTTCCCACAAAGAAACTTGTCGTGCCCTGTAGAAAAAGCCCTGATGGTGAAGGTTCGCCTACATGGGACCATTGGGAAATGCGCATTCACAAGCGATTGATAGACCTGGAGGCAGATGAACGAGCATTGCGACAACTTATGCGCGTACCCATACCCAAAGATGTTCATATAGAAATCGTGTTGAAGGGATAGACAAAAATAGAAAAATATAAATATTAGAATCTTTAAATTTATATTATAATATCAAGGCATAAATAAAAGAGGTGATAAAATGGGTGTTGTATCTGATGAATTGGTAAAGGAAAAGGATGAGGAAATAGGGGCATTGGTAAAGGAGATAGGCGAGCTGACGAATGAATTGAAGGGCACAACGGAAGATGCACAGAGGACAGAAATAATAAACAAAATAACAGAAAAGGAGAAGAATTTACGCACGGTAAGACATAAAAAAGGGGAGTTTAAAGCACTGATTTCGCAACCTACAAAACTCTGGTAACAAGAAAACAGAAAATAAATTAGGGACGCAGATTAACGCAGATGATAAGGATCAACAAACACGGTTAAACTAAAATAAATCTGCGTAAATCCATGTAAAAAAAAGAAAAAAAAGATTTTTTACCGCCGAGATCGCGGAGAGCGCTTCTCTGCGGTAAACAATTTTTATTTTAGTAGTTTCTCGGGCATCGTAGTCGTTTGTATGTCTAGCCCACATTCTTTTTCACTGAGCCCCATTGCCAGACCGAGGAACTGCGTGGCGAACAGGATAGGGAAATTAAAGTTTGTACCGAAAGCCTTGTTCATCTCCGCTTGCCCTCTGTCAAGCTGCAAGTGGCAGAACGCACAGGGGTGAACCATACAATCACATCCCTCTTCTATCGCGCTCACCAATTTCTGACGCATCCATTCCAGAGATTGAACAGAATCGGCAGTTCGGTTTCCACCGCCGGCACCACAACACATCAATTTATCTTTATAATCTACATCTTTCGCTCCTGTTACCTTCACGAGGTCTTCCAAGATGTAAGGAGTTTCTGAAGAGCCGTGTCCCCTTACCTCTCTCGGCTTGAGGAAATGACAGCCGTAATGCACCGCCACGTTCACGCCGGTCATCGGTTTTGTTATCTTCTCCTTCAGCCTGTCCAGACCAATAACGTCGTGAAGAACCACGATTGAATGATTCACCTTTGTAGTCCCTTTAAATTCTCTGCCGAATTTACCCAGTATCTCATTCGTCTTCTCTTTTAATTTTGGATTCTCTCTCAGTAAGTGGTCGGCTTCTTGAAGTGACCCGTAACAGCCATTACACGTTACGACTATGTCAAGGTCCATCTCCTCCGCAATAGCGAGATTTCGCGCTGCCACCGGAAGCCACGTATGCATGTCAAAAGAGCCAAAGACGCCCGGCGCAGGACAGCAGGATGCACCTACCATCTCCTTCGTCTCTATTCCAAACTCCTTCAATATCCGCTTTGTCGCCGCTTCTATCCCCGGATACCTGTTCGGCGTGATACAGCCGAGAAAATAGGCATACTCCTTCGTTCCTTCTTCTTCGCTCATTTCTTCCCTCCTTTGTCCATCCCCTTTAAGTTCATCGTGTCCCAATCAAAATCAATCATCGCATCGTATCCCGTCGTTTTGAATATCGTCTGTACCTGTTCCAGCTGGTCTTTGTATTTCTGCGCGGTTGGCGCCATTTCATCGAGCCCTACCGCCTTCCGCAGCTCCATCTGGGCAGGACCGAGCGGCACGGCATGGCCCGTTTTCATCACATAAACGCCAATCATCCTGTGTGGAACAGACATGTGCCCCTCCTTCGCCGCTAAGTTCCTTATCGTCCTTATCAGGTCAGTCGTTTTCACTCCTTTTGGACATCGCTCGTAGCAGGTGTAACACGTTGAGCAGAACCACAGTTCCGGGGAGTTAAAAATCTCTTCCCGCATATCCGTCAGAGCCATCTGAAATAACTTTCTCGTCCTGAACGCCGTGTTCCGCCCTGATGGACAGCCGCCAGTACACTTACCGCATTGCACGCATTCCCTGAGCGTTTCCATGTGCTCCTTGCCAAAAACTTCTCCTCCATAAGCAACCATATCCTCGTATAACGTTCCCATCTTAATTATACCTCCTTATATCTTTTTTGTATATTGTACTTTAAATTCACCTTATAAATAATTTGCGTTTTTTTCATCTTCTTTAAAAAATAAATTCCGGTTGGTTGGTTCTGCGCACTCACCCCTCACTCGGCACTGCTTCTACCTCTGCGCCTTCTCCTTCACCTGTTTCTGAGCCCGTATCGGAGGCACCGGCACTCGCTTCTGCTGCCACCGCCGCCGCGGCAGTGGCACTTTCGAGTTCCGCTAACCTCCCCACATCCGTTATCTCCGTCAACGCCTCTATCTGCGCATATACCTGTCGGTCGCGGTAGTGCTTCATTGTCGCGGCACCGGACGGGCAAGTCGCATTACAACCGCCACAACCCTTACAAACCGCTTCGTTTACCGTCATCACATGCCGCACCTCATCAAGTTCGAGCGCACCGTACGGACATACATCTACACAACGGGCACAGCCAATACAAATTTCCTCATCTATCTGCGAAATCGCGGGCTCTATCTTCGCCCTGCCCTGTACCAAATAGAGAAGGGAACCCGAAGCTGTTGCTTTTCCCTGTGCTATGCTGTCGGTTATGTCCTTTGGACTTGCGCAGCAACCTGCGATAAATATACCGTCTGTCGCCGTATCAACCGGTCTGAGCTTGGGGTGTGCCTCCATCAAGAACCCGTCAACGGATGTAGAAAGTTTCAGCATACTTATGATGCTCTCTACGCCTTTATTGGGTGCTAATCCCATGCCGAGTACCACGAGGTCCGCTTCCTGCTCATACGGCTCACCAATAAACGTATTCTCGCCACGTACCACCACCCTATCGCTGCCCGGCTTCTTGTATATCTCACCAGGAAGTCCTCGCATATAGAAAACGCCTTCCGTCTTTACGTCGCCGTAAAACTCCTCAAACCCTTTGCCAAACGCTCTCACATCCTGGAAAGCCACCTTTACGTCCGCATCCGGTAGTTGCTCCTTTGCTAAGTACGCCTGTTTCGCAAGGTACATGCAGCATACCCTTGAGCAGTACTCATTCCCTACCTGCTTATTCCTTGACCCGACACAACTTATAAACATGATGTCCTTCGGCTCTTTTCCGTTCAGTTCTATCTTGCCACCCGTAGGTCCACCTGGAGATAATAACCGCTCAAACTCCATGCTCGTGATTACGTTTGGATACACGCCATACTTGTATTCCGCCGATACCCTTGGGTCCACGAGGTCATACCCGGTTGCCACTATTATCGTCCCAGCGGTGAACTCTTCTATCTCCTCTTTCTGCTCGAAATCTATAACACCCGGGCATGCCGCCATGCAAGGTGGTACTGCTTTGCCTTCCTTTATGGTTTCAAGCGTTGCATCGCCGCATTTTCCCTCTTTTAGCAACAAACAATGTTCCGCATCAATCGTATAAGCAGGCGGAACCGCAAACGGGAAAGGTATGTAAATGGCGCTCCTCGTACTCAAGCCCTCATTGAATTCATCTGGTATATCTTTCACCGGACATGCTTCTATACAGGGCGTGCAATCTTTGCATTTCTCCATATCTATGTATCTCGGCTTCCGCTTTACCTTCACGTCGAAATTCCCGATATATCCCCCTATCTCTTCAACCTCAGAATACGTCATCAGGTCTATGTTCGGATGCGCGCCAACCTCAATCATACGAGGCGTCAGGAGAGAAGCAGTACGTTCAAGAGTGGGGAAGGTCCTGCTTAATTGTGCTACGTGCCCGCCGATAGACGGCTTTTTCTCCACTAAATGCACCTTATAGCCGCCATTGGCAATGTCTAACGCCGCATACATTCCTGTTACACCACCGCCTATCACCAGCACTTCCGGCTTGACGTCCACCAACTTCTCCTCTAATGGTTCCAGTAACGCACTCCTCGCAACGGCACTTCTTACCAGCTCCTTCGACTTCTCCGTCGCTTCTTTATGAAAATCCCCATGAGGCCAGCTGCAGTGCTCCCGGATGTTCGCCATTTCATAGTAAAACGGGTTCAGTCCCGAATCAGAACAGGTCTTTCTGAACGTGGGCTCGTGCATACGAGGCGAGCAGGAAGCCACTATCACGCGGTTCACTCTGCCCTCTGCAAGGTCTTTTCTTATCAAGTCCTGCCCCGGGTCCGAGCACATAAAAATGTAATGCCGTGCCACAACGACGTTCGGCAATGACGCCGCATACCTCGTCACATCCTCCACGTCCACTACCATCTTTATGTTTATACCACAGTGGCACACATAAACGCCGATTCTGGGACTATCTTCAGGTGCCCCAGCCGCTATTCCTTCTACACTACCCGTCGGTGGTATTTTTGTGTAATCATATTCCTCTTCTAAATCTCCCATTTTTTTTACCTCCTCTTTTACGCCTCTTCCACTATCTTAGCTGCCATTTCTCTTAATGAGTTACTCCCCACGCACATCGCTTCTTCCATCTCCGTTACCGTGGGTCCTACGCTCGCTTTACCCCGTGCTAACAGTGAAAGAAGAGCACCAGCCGCTCCTTTTGCCTGCGCAACGCTGTCAGGGATATCCTTCGGACCCTGAGCACATCCGGTAACAAAAACACCGGGTACGTCTGTATCTACCGGTCTGAACTTTGGATGTGCCTCCTTTGCAAAATTATCGGGTGTCAGTGTGACGCCCATCAGTTCCAATAACTTATCCATACCTTCACTCGGTTTTAGTCCCACGCCAAGCACTACAAGGTCCGCTTCGAGTTCAATCGGCTCGCCAAGCATCGTGTCTTCTGCGCGCACTACAACTCTATCGCTGCCGGGTTTTTTGTATATCTCGGATGGCAGACCTCTCCGATAGCTGAGCCCTTCGCCCTTCACACGCGTATAAAACTCCTCGAAGTCCTTTCCAAATGCCCGCACGTCCTGGTATAAGACACTTATGTTGCAGCTCGGGACTTTCTCCTGTAACAAATGCGCCTGTTTCGCTAAATACATACAGCATACCCGCGAGCAGTATTCGTAGCCTGTCTGTTTGTTTCTCGAGCCAACACAGGAGATAAAAACCGCATCTTTTGGCTCGGGCATACCCGCGACGTTTATCTTCCCCATTGTGGGCCCACTCGCCGATGAGTAACGTTCGAACTCCAGACCGTTGATTACCTGTGGATACACGCCATACTTGTATTCCGGCATCGTCTCAGGCGGAATGATGTCATAACCCGTTGCTACTATTATCCCTCCGACGTTCAACTCTACTGCCTCATCTTTCATATCATGATGTATGCAGTTTGGACCACATGCCAGGACACAGGGTGGAGCTTCATCTTTGGTTATTTCTTCTCCTCTCTCTACCTTTTTCACTGCTTCTATCGTGCTTTCAAGCGTTGCCTTTCCACATTTCCCCTTCTTCATCATCAAACAAGTCCCGGCATCAATGCTATAAGCAGCGGGGATTGCAAAAGGGAAGGGTCTATATATCGGTGCTCTTTTCATTAATCCTACATCAAATTCGTTTGGAAACCTGCCCTTCAGTCTACATGCGTCTTCGCACATCATGCATCCGGTGCATGTCGCTTCATCAACGTATTTTGCGTGCTTCAACACCTTCACTTTGAAATTCCCGACCGATCCTTCCACGTCTATTACCTCAGAACAACTCATCAGATTTATGTTTGGATGCGCACCCACGTCCACCAGTCGTGGCGTCAGAATACAGGCAGAACAATCGAGCGTTGGGAACGTCTTATCAAGCTGCGCCATGTGCCCTCCAATAGAAGGCAACCTCTCCACCAGATGCACCTTGAACCCAGCATCCGCGATATCCAATGCAGCATACATCCCCGCTATTCCCCCCCCTATCACTAACGCTTCTGGAACGACATCCACCTCCTTCTCCTCTGCTTTCTCCAAGAGAGAATCTTCTACCGTGCTCTTTATTGATTGCATCGTATTCCTCGTTATTTGCTCCGTGCTAATTCCCGCTTTCCCCTCCTCTACTTCTCCTTCAGCTTTAGCTGCCATACCTTTTTCACCTCATTTATATCCTGATGTTCGGTACCATTATATAAATTTTTTGTTTTTTTTATGATTTTTGAATATGTCTGGTGGATTGCAACATATAGACACAGATTAACGCAGATTAACACAGACCAGACAGATGATAACAATCAATAACGTTAAACTTAAATAAGCCCGTGCCGTGTAAATCTGTGTGAATCCGTGTCTCAAATAGAAGGAGGTTATACATTAATTATACACCATAAAAAAGCGAAAAATATTTATAGTTGCAAAAATAATGGGGAAAAAAGGAGGAGAAAAATGGGAGAAGAAACGACAAAGAAAGAGGAAGAGGAGTTCGAGCCGAAAATAGTCGGGTTTACCTGTAATTGGTGCACATACGCCGCTGCTGACCTTGCGGGAACGTCACGTAAGAAATATCCACCAAACTCTCGGATAATAAGGCTTATGTGTTCAGCGAGGTTGGATCCGATGTTTGTGCTCAAAGCGTTACTAAATGGTGCGGACGGCGTTTTCTTTAGCGGGTGTCATCCGGGCGAGTGTCATTATATAAAGGGGAACTTCTATGCCAGACGAAGGATAGCGGCAATAAGAACTATTCTGAAGCAGCTCGGACTGGACAATCGGTTTAAATCGTATTGGATAAGCGCGTCAGAGGGGGAGAAATTCGCGAATACGATGAAGGGGCTGGCGGAAGAAATAAAGGAATTGGGACCCAGTCCATTGAGAGGTAAGGTACTATGAAAGGAGTAGAACTGAAATCAGGTGATTTAGAAGGGTTATTTAAGGGGTTGCTCGATAAAAAAGCAGTGGACTGTCTGATCCTGCCACATCGAGTGGGAAATAACGTGGCACACATGATGGTAACGGACAAGGATAAGATAGAATCGCCAGTGCCCGCTATATTTGCTCCCTCGTTCTCTGTAAATGCTGCAAACGTCGTGAAGGGATGGCTAATAAAGGAGAAGATAGGAATTGTGGCAAAGCCTTGTGAGATAAGGGCAGCGATAGAATTGATAAAGTTGAAACAAATGGATAAAGAGAGTGTGCTTCTGATAAGCGTAGATTGCTCGGGTGCCTTTAAGAATCAGGATTATGCAGACCACACTGAAGAGATAGGAGATTGGGTGGACAGTGCGAAGATAGAGGAACTGAAAGGGAAAGGGATTGCGATACGAGAAGCATGTGAGATATGCGACAAACGGCTTGCAGACGTTGGAGACATTGGTATTGTGAGGCGGGACGGTGATAACGTGGTAGTTGTGGGAATAACGGACATGGGCGTTGAGGCATTATCGGCTATCGAAGATATTACATTAGAGGATAAGGATATAGACAGGAGCGGGGAAACCGAAAAGATTGCAGCAGAAGCGAAGAAGAAGAAAGAGGCGCTACCGGAGATAAGCAGTGTGGAAGCGTTAGAGGAGTTCTTGAGGGACTGCATAGTATGCAAGAACTGCCGTGAGATGTGTCCCGTATGCTACTGCAAGGAATGCTTCTTCGAGCAACCCTTAGGGAAACCGGTTGGCGGGGATTTATTGAACATAGCGGAGTTAAGAGGTGCGATAGCGGTCCCGGTAAATCAATTGATGTATCATCTCACGCGCGTTTACCATGTCAGCACGACCTGTGTCGGCTGTGGTGCCTGTGAGGATGCCTGCCCGAAGGGCATACCACTGACGAGGCTTTATCCCGTGATTGCGGAGAAGGTGCAGGAGATTTTCGAGTACGTGCCGGGTAAGGACATTGAGGAGCCACTACCATTCACTACATACGAAGAGGAAGAGCTGGAAGACAAGTTGAGGTAAAGGGTAAAAAAGGGTAAAAAAGGGTAAAATGCCAATAAAAACATGGGAGCTGGACCCGAATTTCAAGAACGAGATAATGAGCGAGGCGGGCGGAGAACGTCTCGCATCATGTTTTCAATGTAGCACCTGCACGCTAGGTTGCCCGATTACCGAATTCGTTCCAGGCTACAACCCGCGGAAAATCATCCAGATGAGTTTGTTAGGAATGCGGGAGGAGGTGTTATCAAATCCTGATTTGTGGGTTTGTCTTATCTGTCAGACATGCACGGCGCGGTGTCCTCAGGACGTGCGGATTGCCGATGTGCTGGGTGCGCTACGGCGAATAGCAGAGAGAGAAGAGGAAGCGGGTAACATAAAGATAGACAGCCCCAGACCACTGTTTGATAAGGCATTCCAGCATCAGTTGAAGAAGCATGGTCGGCTCTATGATATGGGACTCGCGATGGAATATTATCCGAAGAAAGAAGGTTCCTTTATTAAGGGAATGCTGGCGATGATGAAAGATTACAAGGATTTCGGGATGCGGATGTTTTTAAAAGGGAAGATGGGGCCACTTGGCGGTGGCAGTCCGGTGAAAGGAATGCTTGCATCGAAAATAAAGCAGAAGGACGTGATGAAGAAGATATTTGAGGAACTGGGAGAGGAGGGGAAAGAGAAATGAGTGTAGATAAACTCGCATACTATCCCGGCTGTCCTTCTGAAGGGACGGCGATAGAGCAGCACATGTCAACCGAAGCGGTGTTTGAGAAGTTAGGCGTTGAGCTGGTCGAGGTAGAGGACTGGAACTGCTGTGGTGCTGCGGAAGTAGAGGACCCAAAGTTGCTGTACGCGTTAAACGCGCGGAATCTTGCGATTGCCGAGAAAGAAGATTTGGACATTGTAACTCCGTGCAGCATCTGCTATTACAATTTAGAGCGTAGTAACAAGGCGTTGAAGGCAGATGAAGCTCTGCGTACGAAACTAAAGGGGATAGACAGCTCGCTGGACTATAACGGTACGATAAAAGCGAAACACGTGCTGGACGTCTTTGTGAACGACATAGGCTTAGATGAGATATCAAGTAAGCTGGAGAAGAAGGTGAACGTGAAAGTTGCACCGTATTATGGCTGTTACATCGGGCGACCGCCAGAGACGGCTTTTGATGACCCCGACAATCCTGTTTTGATGGACAAGTTAATAGAGGTGATAGGTGGTGAAATTGTGCCAAATTTCAATTACATGAAGACGGTCTGCTGCGGTGGACCTCTGATGATGACGCGGGGGGACATAGCATTTGACATGGCGCGGAAGATACTGGACGTTGCGAAGAATGCGGGTGCTGATTGCATTTCACTCGCATGCCCGCTGTGCGGCATGATGCTGGACGGCAAGCAGGCGGATATAGAAAAGGCGTTAGACGTCACAATAGGGATGCCCGTTATTTACATCACGCAGTTGCTGGGTCTCGCGCTTGGAATAGAACCGAACAAACTCGGGTTTAATAAAAATGCCGTGGATACGAAAGAAATACTTGGGAAGGTGGTGTGAAAATGGGAATAGCAGTTATAGGGGGAGGAGTTGCAGGAATAACAGCCGCTCTTGACCTTGCGGATTCTGGTTATAAAGTACATTTAGTAGAAAAGAATGCCGAACTCGGCGGAAAGATGGAGGAGCTTGCGGAATGTCAGATGGGGTTGTCACCCTACATAGCCAAAGTGGAAAACCATCCGAACATAGATTTGATGCTGTCGAGCGAGTTAGAGCGTTTGTCAGGCACAGCGGGAGATTTCAAGCTGAGCGTGTCGGGCAATGAAATAGGAGTGGAGAGCGTGGTGTTAGCGCCGGGTTACGACATTCCGGAAGTAGCGAAGAGTTATGGATTTGGAAGTCCGGACGTTGTAGTCTCACTGGATTTCGAGGGGATTCTCAAAGCTGCTACGGTAAGTGAAACCGGGGAATTGGTAAGACCCTCGGACGGTAAGCGAGTAAAGAGATTAGGATTTATCAAGTGCGTTGGCTCGAGATGCCAGGAGAACGAGATTTGTTCTACAGCGTGCTGCGCATACACAGCGAAAGAGGCGTGGGAAGTAAAAGAGCGATTCCCGGACACGGAGATATACATCTTCTACATGGACGTCAGGGTATTTGGAAAAGACGAGGAATTAGTGGCAGAGTTAAAGGACAAATATGGCGTAAAATACATAAGGTCACGGGTTCCTGAGGTAATACCCGAAGGAGGAGCGTTGACCGTTAAGTTCGAGAACTTAGAGGACGGTACGATAGAGCAGTTAGAGCTTGATATGGTGGTTCTTGCGGTTGGTTTGCTGCCGTCAAAAACCCTGAGCAAACTTGCAGAAATAACGGGCGTGAAAACCGATACATACGGATACATTGAAACGAGCCTAACGAGCCCGCTGGAAACGAGCGTTCCTGGTATTTTAGCGTGTGGAACGGCAACGGCACCGATGAAGGTACGGGAAAGCGTTGCACAGGCGAGTGGTGCGGCATTAAAAGCTGCAGGACTTTCACAGCGCACGGAGCCAATTCCGGGGCAGGAGGAGCACAAATTCATTGAAGTTGGTGAGGAGCTGAAGACGGGCGTATTCATTTGCGGTTGTGAAGGCGAAGTGGCGAATACCGTGGACATACCTGCGGTCGCGGAACGAATCAACGAATTAAAGGACGTTGTCTATGTGAACAGCGAAACGAACACGTTGAAGGAGGCGATGGACGCGATAGAGAGCGGAATAGTGGACCAGGGATTGAACAGGATTGTATTTGCAGGGCAGTCGCCGAGAGAATGTGAAGACATGGTCAGGGACGCATGTGCCGGAGCAGGACTAAATCCGTATTTATTGGAGATGGTAAATCTGCGGGAGCAATGTGCGTGGGTGCAGGGGCCAAAAGACGCGACAGAAGCGGCGGTAGATATGCTGAAAATGGCTGTGGAACGAGCGAAGTATCTCGAGGAAATACCGGTTGAACGGTATCCCGTGATACCGAAAGCGCTTGTTATTGGCGGTGGCATATCAGGAATGAACGCAGCACTTGGAATTGCAGACGCCGGGTACGAAGTCCATTTAGTGGAGAAAGGAGCAGAACTGGGTGGCGGTTTGAAGGAGACCACAGAATTACAGGGACCGGGCGGTGAGCAAGCTGCGGACGTTTTGAAAGAGTTAGTTGATAAAGTAACGGCTAATGAGCGAATAAACGTGTACACGAAGGTGAAAGAAGAAGAAATAGTGGGAAGAGCAGGTTCGTTTAAAGCGAAGATAGTCGCAGAGGGTTCGGCTGAGGATGCGGAGATAGAATTTGGCGCCTGTGTGATTGCAACAGGGGCGAGGCGTGATTTCGTGCCTGAAGGTTACTTCGGATACGGCAAAGAGAAGAACGTGACGACGGTGAGCGAATTTGGAAAGATGCTGGCAGGTAAACTGGATGCAAATACAATCGCATTGATTCAAGATGCGCCAGGCGAAGGCGTAACTGCAAGGTACAGCAGCATTGAGGTAGTGGATAGTGCGTTAAAAGCGAAAGAGAAGAACCCGGATGCGAATGTATTCGTGCTGTACCAGGACATAAAGACCTACGGTAAGTGGGAAGTGCTGTACAAAGATGCACGTGAGAAAGGCGTGATATTCCTCAGGTACGACAAGGAGAAACCACCGGAATTCAAGGATGGGATTGTTTCGGTCTATGACGTGATATTCAACGATGAGATACAGATAAAGCCTGATCTGGTGGTGCTCAGCACACCGGCGATGCCTGCGGAGGCGAACGAGCGACTGAGCGAGATATTCAGGATTCCATTAAAAAAGGGATTCTTTATGGAGAAGCCGGAGAGGCCAAAGATGGTGCTGACTCCCGTTGACACGGTGAACGAAGGTGTGTTTATCTGCGGTTCGGCAGTGTATCCCGCGATGATAGACGAATGCCTCGCAATGAGCAGTGCAGCAGCGTCGAGGGCATGTGTGCTACTGGCGAAAGATTTCCTCGAGACGCCGGCGATGATTTCGGTGGTTGACGAAGAGATATGCGCAGGATGCGGCGTCTGTGAAGCGATATGCCCGGTCGAGGCGATAGAATTGACGGAGGAGCCGGTACCGGTGGTTACCTTCGGTGTGACCACGGTAGTAGGCGGAATAAAGAAGGTTGCGAAGATCGGCGATGGGTGCATAGGCTGTGGAAGTTGCGCTTCTTATTGCCCGTCAGGCGCGATGTCGCTGAAATATTTCAGGGATAGGCAGGTGTACGCACAGTTGGATTACGCGATGTAGAAAAGTCCGCTCATCGGGCTTTTCTTTTATTTTTTTTCACCGCAGAGCACACGGAGAACGCAAAGGCATAAATTATAGTAGATATTTATCATGGCATATCCATCTGCGAAGCGAAGATACATCATCGTCGGCATAGACCCGGGCACTACGATAGGGGTAGCCATAA
>CAZXYJ010000011.1:0-2922 GCA_964644925.1 uncultured Halobacteria archaeon
CACCCCTGCCAGACGTTAGCGGACTTAATGACGGTAAAGGAATATAAGAGCAAACTGGCGGGTGTCAAAGTGGCGTGGCTCGGAGACGGGAATAACGTATGTAACTCGCTAATTGGTGGTGCTGCGATTACAGGCATGGATGTCTCCGTGGCATGTCCAGCGGGTTACGAGCCTGATGATAGAATAGTAGAAAAAGCGAGAGAGATGGGGTGTGAGATACTCATAACGGGCACGGCAGAAAAAGCCGCTGCGGATGCCGATGTGATATACACCGATGTGTGGGTATCAATGGGCGATGAGACCGAAAGCGAGAGAAGGAAGACCGATCTAAAAAATTATCAGATAAACGAGGATTTGGTGCGAACTGCGAAGGAGGACGTAATCGTGATGCACTGCATGCCGGTGCATATAGGAGAAGAAATAACGGAGGGCGTGATGAACTCCGCCAATTCAGTGATATTTGAGCAGGCAGAGAATCGGCTTCATGCACAAAAGGCGCTGTTGTTGAAATTGTTAAAATATCAGCAGTAAAATATTGACAATTGTCCATTATCTGCGGGGTGTTTTAGAACTTTTTAGAAAATCTTTTAAAGACCTTTCTTCAAGAAGTATCTAGGGACCGATATTGTAAGAAAAAAAATGGGCGCGACAGAAGAGGAGGAAAAGTTCCCTTTCGATATAAACCCCATGTATGAGGGAGAAAGGGTAAGAAAATCGGGGCTGTATGCGGAGTTAGGAGGACAGAGTAAGCCGGGATTTGAGCTTGTCCTCTTTGAGCCGGAGCCAGAGAAGATAAAAGACGGGGAAGTCAGTCTGATAGGACCCGATCTGGCAGATATGGAGGAAGGCGGCAAATACGCGTATGGAATGATATACCGGGTATACGGGGAGCAGATAGAAAAAGACCTTGAGGCTGTTATAGAGCGTAGGAATCACGAATACCAGTCTTATATTCAGGGATATATGCATCTCAACCAGAGGGGAGAGATATGGGTACGGATAAGCAAGGATGCGGTGAAGAAAGGACTGAAATCATTGAAACAAATAGGAAGGGCAACGATAATGCTGTTCAAGGCGGAATTGCCCTTTATCGAGCGCATGGAGGCTACGTTTATAACCGACGAAGAGGAGGTGGAAAAGAGATTAGAAGAGACGAACGAGATATACAAAGCAAGAGATGAGAAAACAAGAGGACTGCACGACGAAGACGTGGACGAATTTTACCAATGCACGCTTTGCCAGTCCTTCGCCCCGACGAACGTTTGTGTGGTCACACCGGACAGGATAGCGCTTTGTGGTGCGATGAGCTGGTTTGACTCGCGAGCTGCAGCAAGGGTTGACCCCGAAGGACCCAACGCCCCTATCCCAAAAGGGGACTGTATAGACCCGATAGGTGGGGAATACACGGGTGTAAACGAAGCTGCAGTGAGGCTATCGAGCGGCGAATATGATTCAATAAAAATACATTCGTTTTTAGAGAAGCCGCATACGAGTTGCGGCTGTTTTGAAGTTGCGGGATTTTATATACCGGAAGTTGAAGGGATAGGATGGGTGCATCGTGGCTCGAAAGTTTCCGAGACGCCGATTGGGCTGCCGTTCTCGACCATTGCGGGCTCGGTCGGCGGCGGGAAGCAGGTACAGGGATTCCTTGGGATAGGAATACAATACTTCTACAGCTCTAAATTTATCCAGTTAGACGGTGGCTGGCGGCGTGTAGTCTGGATGGCATCGGATTTAAAGGAAAGAGTAGCGGATGCGATTTCTGATGAGATGAAGGACAAGATAGCGACAGAGAAGGACGTGAAAGATATAGAAGAACTCAGGGAATTTTTGCAGCGCGTGGACCATCCGGTGGTGAAAGGAGTTATCCGGGAGGTTGATGGAGAGCGGGTAACAGAGGGATGGGCAGTAAAAGAGGAAGCAGTAGAGGTAAAAGCAGAAGCAGAAGCAGTTCCATCAGCAGCTCAAGTTCCTCTTGCATCTATACCAATGATGGCATCGGGAGCGGGAGCAGTAGCGGGAGGCGGTACACCTATACAGATAATATTGAAGGATGCAGACATCAGTATCGGGAAGATAATAGTGAAGAAGAAGGGAGGGAAGTAGCGGGAATAGGGGGGCGGCGGCGAACTAAGGACTGAGAGAGAAAGATAAAGATAAAGCAGTTATTGAGGAGAAGATGAGATATTGGGATAAGGACTTTTCCACAACTTATATGATGGAGAACAAATCATTCCCGTTTTGGTGGCAGTGCACGGCACGGATCTGTTGGGAGTATAAAGAGACATAAGAAGAAATGGAAAAGGAAATAACCTTAGCGGACATAGCAAAAATACTGGAGAAATACGACATAGTGGAACTGGAGGACGTAAAGATAAAAGGGGATATAGAGTTAGAATTGGCGGAGGGTGGCGTGGCTCTTCCCCCTTCAATAGCTCAAGCACTGCAATCCATAATAAGTGCAGCACATATCTCCTCGTCAACCACCGAAGCCATTGCCACAACGGCACAAGCACTGCAGTCCATACTAAGTCCAGGTGCAGGTGTGCAAAAAGCCCCGATACAGACGACACCCGCAAAGGAATTGGATTTAGAATTAATACGCACGGAATTTAAAGTTGCGAAAACGGAATGGAAGGGTCAGATAGAAGAAGTTACAATCGGTGCTACATCGGCTGATGGTGGCACGAGAGAAGGGACGGTAACGATAGGAGGCGAAAAGGCTTTGCCTTTCTATAATTTTGACTATCAAATGCCGCATCCACCGGTGATTTCCGTAGATTGCTTTGACATGCCTATTACACTGGCGAAGGCTGTGCGGGGGCATTACGAGGACGTGATGGAAGACCCGGGGGAATGGGCGAAGAAGAACGTGCGTGAATTCGGGGCTGATATGGTTACAATTCATCTGATAAGCACAGA
>CAZXYJ010000011.1:3022-16616 GCA_964644925.1 uncultured Halobacteria archaeon
AGAACGTGCGTGAATTCGGGGCTGATATGGTTACAATTCATCTGATAAGCACAGATCCAACGATAAAGGATACGTCGGCGAAAGAAGCGGCAAAGACGGTAGAGGACGTGCTGCAAGCGGTAAAAGTCCCTCTTGTCATCGGCGGGTCAGGCAATCCTGATAAAGACCCGGGTGTGCTGGAGGCTGCGGCTGAGGCTGCCGAAGGCGAGAGATGTTTAATTGCATCCGCAAACCTGAATATGGACTATGAACGAATAGCAAAGGCGGCGCTGGAACACGGGCACGTTATTCTTTCGTGGACGCAGCTTGACATAAACGCGCAAAAGACGCTGAACAGGTATCTGTTTAAACTGGGTGTGCCGCGCGAAGACATCGTGATCGACCCTACAACCGCTGCGCTTGGCTACGGTCTGGATTACGCATTCACGAATATCGAAAGGATGCGGATTTCGGCGTTAAAAGGCGATACGGACTTGGCGTTTCCCATATCATGCGGTATAACCAATGCGTGGGGTGCGAGAGAAGCGTGGATGAAGGATTCGCCTATCAGGGAGGATTCTGATTGGGGTCCTGCGGCGAATAGAGGTCCTTTGTATGAGATAATGACGGGATTGACACTGGGAATAGCAGGTGGAGATATGTTTATGATGATGCACCCGAAAGCTGCGGCTGCGGTTAAGCGCATAACGCAAATGCTGTTTGGTGCGAAGGGAGACGAAGACAAAGGTAAAAAAGTGGAGATGGGAGATTGGGTGACGTGGAGTGGCGAGATGGAGAAAAAGTAGGCTCGAAATCTCAAAAGTATCTGATCTGATATCTATATCCCTGCTCCACCAAAAAGAGCTGACGATTGGTCCCGAACGTCTGTTCAACGGTACCTTTCGACACCAGCGTGTAGAAATGGGAGGTGTGCTCTTTGGGTCGAAGAATGCGTCCCAATCGTTGTGCTTCCTCCTGACGCGAACCAAACGTACCCGATACCTGGATCATGACACTGGCATCAGGCAGATCCACGGCAAAGTTTGCGACCTTGGATACCACAAGTATATTGATGCGTCCTTGTCTGAGCTCGTCATAAAGTCGCTCTCTCTCATCATGCCTGGTCTTACCTGTAATAATTGGCAGTCCCAATGATTTGGCAAGCTTTTCTAACTGCGAAATGTACTGTCCGATGATCAAAATGCTCTCACCTGCGTGGTTCTCCAGGAGTTCACACACAAGCTCTTTTTTGCGCTCGTTCTCTGCCGCGATGCGAAATTTGGCGCGTTTATCCGCATGAGCGTACTTGAGTTCTTCTTCAGCCGAAAGAGGGACGCGATACTCGGTACAGATGGCTTCTGCGATATAGCCACGACTCTCAAGCGTCTTCCACGGGACATCATATCGCTTCGGACCTATCAGTGCAAAGACATCATCCTCCTTGCCATCTTCGCGAACCAGAGTTGCAGTCAGCCCAAGCCGCCGTCTGGCTTGAATTGCCGTTGTTGCACGAAATACCGGAGCCGGGAGTATATGCACCTCATCATATATGATGAGCCCCCAGTTATGCTCGGTAAAGATGTTCAGGTTGTGCAGCGGCTCGTCCTTTGTGCGACGATGTGTCAGCATCTGGTATGTGGTGATCGTGATCGGCTTGATCTCTTTGACACGGCCTGTAAACTCGCCGATGTCCGTTTCTTTGGTGTTAGTCTTGGAGAGAAGTTCATCGCGCCACTGCCGAACAGAGACATTATTGGTGGCGACGATCAGGGTGTGGCTTGATATCTGAGCCATCGTTCCGAGTCCTATAATCGTCTTGCCTGAACCGCAGGGAAGAACAATCACTCCACTGCCCCCGGTCTTCTGCCCTGCACAGTAAAAGAGATCTACGGCATCTTTTTGATAATCGCGCAGCTGAAAAGAGTTACCGTCAAGGTCAATGCTGCGCAAAGTGATATCGAACCGTTCTCCATCCAGATATCCGCACAGGTCCTTGACAGGGTAGTCTGCCTTTATCAATGCGTGCTTAAGATCGCCGCGTCTTGCTTTCGGTATGAAGAGTCCGGAAAGACCGTCGTTATCCACCCAGAAGTCTTCTAATGACTCATTGTTACGGATTCGTTCCAGAATACGGGAGTCTTTCACGACAAGCTCCAGGCAGTCCTCTGCGGCTTCGGCTTTCTGTAACACCAGCTTGCCATAAGTCTCATACCACTCCCTCATATCGACGATGACATTTGACGGAATGCTGTAACGCGAGAACTCTTCAAGACCTTCGACGATCTCTTTAAACGGCACATCCAATGCTGCCGCATTCCAGAGCGAGAGTGGTGTTACCCGATAAGTATGGATAAACTCCGGCGATTTTACCAGCTCTGCAAAGAGAGATAAAAAATCTCGGCATTCTACGTACCCGGGGTGTCCGACCTCGAGCATCAACGTGCGATCGCTCTGGATTACGAGCGGCTTTTGTGATATCATGCAATATCCTCGAATTTGGCGGTGTAATCGTTCAATGCCTTACTGACTTTCTTTACCTCTGATTCGTATTGCCTGGCAAAGGAGAGTGTCAATTTGCTCCAATCTGCAGCAACAGGGCATCTGGCAGCTATAAGTCCTTTGCGGAATTCTTCCATCAACTCTTTTGCTGGAAAGTGAAATGTAATCCGGACTTCCCGTTTTATTGTCACAGGCTTCTTTGCTTTTGCTTTTGAAACGCTTAAATCTCGTCTGGGAAAAACTGTGCGTGCACCGTCTGGAAGAAGCGTAAGAGCCGAAGAGAGATGTTTTATGCGAAGAGGGACCAACTCCTTCTGCTCAAGATGCGTGAACAACCTGTCAGGTGAATGCACGATTCTCATCGTCGGTGATATGCATTCGATTGTGAATCGGTCGATGTCGGGCAGATCTTTGTCCCCCTCAAAAAGCACAACGTTCTCATACAGAGTAAACGCTTCTGAAGCCCCGATCCACTCTTCGAGTTCTATTCGAACATTCTGTGGCAGTTTCTGACCGCTCATGCCATCTAAGAGCTTGATCACATCAAGGTCAACTCTTTCGCTCAATTGAGTCAGGACCTTCTTTTTTCGAAGTTTTAAGATGCTTGTTCTATCTTTTGCTACGACATCTGCAAGTTTTGTCAATTGCGCAATAATCCGAACCGGATACAATTCCGATTCCACATGCACCTCGAAATTCGGCTGCACGGTAACTCTGGGTTCTATGGTTTCACCGCTCATCACGTGCAAGAACGTATCATTGACTCGAAACGCCAGAAGCTGATTCATCTCGGGCAGGTATCCCTTGTACTCTGTCCTGGAATAGGCAACCTCGATATATCCTAAAATAAGGGGTAGTCCTTCAAGGAATCGTTCCACATAGCGACCTTCCACTCGCACAAACGCATCCGCATCACTCTCTGAGATCTTTAGCTCCGTATCCCACCTCTTACCCTCATGGAAATTGCCATACCGCCCCTCCTTTGCATCCTGTTTATATCTATACTTGGGATTCTCTGGAATAAGAAAGAATGGATGATGCTCTTTTAGATATCGGATCAATGAGGAGGTGGTGTACCAGACACCGGGCGTACAGGATTGCAAAACCTCAATAAGAAACTGCCTAGCTCTGGCAAAATCCAATCCCGGCATAATACCAGTCGCCGATCCCCAGCTCGAGAACCCTGATAGCCTGCCAAGCACACTTGTATTGTAAAACTCATTTTTACCATCAAGATAATTATTTACTAATGAATCCAGAAACTTCTTCTCCTGCTCTATTAGTGGTAGATCAATAAACTCTTCATATCTTCTGGTATCAACTTTAATGTAATTGTCAGGAAATGAGGGTTCACTGCTGGTATATCCCATATATGTCCCCTCGGTGTCATAGTTTGTGAACTTGAATGCAAGCGCCAGTTCATCGACATAATTTATCCACTCAGAATATCCTTTTGTTTCTACTTCTTCTATTGCATAAGAATCGCTCATAAGTTTTGCCAATCGCTTTGAGTCGGATCGGTTCAACTCATTACTCCGGTGTAACCGTTTCACACTGCGGTCCTGTACATACTCAACATAAGCATGCAGATCATGGCGCAGATCATACTGGTTGGAAAAGACGCTCAGTTCGTCGATATTTGCCGGATTTAAATTTGGGTTTGGTTGCATCATTCATTCCTCGCCTTCTTGATTACATGCCCTGACATCTCCACAAGTATCTGTATCGCGGGAAGCAGGTCACAGGGAAATGCGATATAATCATCTGGAAGCGATATAAGGCTTTGCGAATCCGCATACGACTTTTCAATCTGCACCTTAAGGCTCAGATCTTTTACCCGTGCAATCATCAGGTCTTCATGAATTATCTGTTTACCCCATCTCTTTTCAGCCATCTCGATTGCGGTGCGAAAAGCGGATGAATTCTTTCTAAGCCACGCAAAAACACCTTTTTTTCTAACTCTCATAAGCGCATTCCCGATATTGATAATGCTGGCGGTCGCTCGCAGATTGGAATCATGAATATCCAGAGTTGCAACCGAAGCCAGCACTTCCAGTGCGGCATAAGGGATGGTCATCAGATTCAAAGTTACCGTACCGTCAGGCTCGACCTGTAGATAATGCTCAGGCGGAGATGAAGTCGTATCTTCGAGCGGATCTTCAGGTAACCGGTAGTATGCTTTTCCATCTGCCACAACTTTGACCAGGCAACCCCACTCCCAACCGACCTCACAGATATGTTCACATGGATAATCCGTCGCCTCTCCTGTAAATATCTTGAGCACCACCGCAAGACCATCTGCGGGTAGCCATTCATGCTCGTTAAGTTGTGAGAGTGCATAGAGTGTAACTTCAACGGGAGTCATATCACCACTTCGCGTCCTGGTATCGGTCTTAACGGACGCGTTCCAGCAGGCGCGCTGCCATCCCAGCAGGCGGCTTGCTCTGAACCTTTCACCTCCGATAGACAGATTGCCATCTTTGATTGTGAGTGTGAATGATCTTTTGTTTGATACAGGAGATGGTCTCTGCTCCCCTCCAACAATCTCCAGCAGTTTATCACGTAGTACCGCTCTCTTGAAATCCCCTGCTTCTTTAAATGTCGAAGGCTTGACGATAGGTGGAAGAGAATCTCCAAATTCCGTAGGAAAAGCGAATCGCAAGCGTTCCATCCTGGTAGATTGGACATACGATTCTTGCTCTATGATAATGAGCACGCCCTTTCGCACCAGATTCTTCTTCACCTTTTTTAATGTTTCGCTATACCGCTGGGTAAAAGTCCCGTAATAATACTCGTTCGTGAGTCCTGCGCTACCGTATAGTCTCTCGAAGTACTCGATACCCACTTCTTTGTTTATCTTATTGAGCAAGTGGAGGAATACGACTTCCTCATAAGTTAATGAGTTCAGTGCTTCCTTTATGCCAATCATGGAGATGAAGAAGTTTTCAAAGAAGTCACGAGAAGTCACCGCATTGGCAGGAAAACCACGGCTTTTGCAGATTGCCCTGATTTCGGAGTCATTTATATCACTTTTGCACATCTGCTTCAGCATACTTTGCGTATCCATTCAATCGCACCTCTTTGTGTATATCTTAAGTCCTCTATGACGATTACTTTTGTTCCTTCTTTTTAGAAGCGGGGCATCAATTATACTGTTTACCAAAAGACTAAAAACTTTATTAAAGAAGCAAACAAAAATTTATTCGGAATATCAATTGGTGTAATAAAGGAAGCATGAGAAAATGAAAATAAGCAGCCCAATGGAAGCATGGAAATATCTTCCGGGGACGAATTGCAAAGAATGCGGTGAGAAAACGTGTCTGGCTTTTGCGTCGCTACTGCTGGAGCGGAAGAAGAAATTAGATGAGTGCCCGCTGCTTTTTGAGCCCAAATACGCAGAAAAGGGTAAGAAGTTAGCGGAACTGTTAGCGCCAGAAGTACGGGAAGTGGAAGTAGGAATAGGCGATAAAGCGATAAAAATAGGTGGAGAAGACATCATGCACCGACATGAATTAACTTTCTTTAACCGAACAGCGCTTGCTTATGACGTCTGGGACACGATGAAGGAAGAAGAGTTAAGAGAGCGTGTAAGAGAGATAACGAACTGGCGTAAATTTTATGTCGGTGAATTTTTAAACGTAGATGTGATTGCCGTTCGTTCGGTATCAGGCGAAGCGAAAACATTTGCGCAGTGTGTGAAACGCGTAGCAGAAGAAACCGATTTACCGCTCGTGCTATGCTCATTCGATACGAAACAGGTAGAAGAAGGATTGAAGGAAGTTTCAGACAGAAATCCGCTGATATATGCGGCAACCGAAGATAACTGGAAACCGTTTCTGGAACTCGCAACGCGATACGAAGTTCCCGTTACGTTGTTTTCCGCAGACCTCGATATCCTGAACACGCTTGCCGTGACGTTCTCCTCGGCTGGCGTGACGAATATCGTGTTGGACCCGGGGACGTATCCAACCGGGGAAGGGCTTGAGGAGACGTTTTCCAGGTTTATACGGATACGGCGTGCCGGGATAGCGGATGGGAACAAAGGAATCGCATATCCTTTGATGTCCGTGCCTATGACCGCATGGATGGCTAACGGAACTGGAGCTAAAGCGGAAAATACGCTGGAGACTTCTTACTGGGAAGCGATACTCGCAGGTTTGTTCATCCTGAAATACGCGGATATAATGATTTTGCACTCAACAGAGCCGCATTCGTTGATACCAGAGCGCACGCTGGTTGCGAATATATATACCGACCCGAGGCGTCCAGTAAGCGTAGAGCCGGGATTACGAGAGGTAGGAACTCCAACAGCGGGCGAATCGCCTCTTTTTGTTACTACTAATTTCGCTTTGACTTATTACACGGTGGAGAGCGACCTCGCCTCTAACAAGATTGATTCCTATTTGATGGTGGTGGACGGCGAAGGGATGGGCGTAGAATCAGCCGTTGCGGGTGGGCAGCTCAATGCCGAAACGATGAAAGATGCGCTGGAATCGTTTGACGTGGAGCAAAAGGTAAAGCATAAGATAATGGTGATACCGGGTCTTGCCGCGCGACTTTCTGGCGAGACTGAGGACGTTACGGGTTGGACAGTGCTCGTGGGTCCGAGGGACAGTGGAAGGATTCCCGGGTGGATGGAGAATAACTGGCCGCCGGAAACCTTTTCTTAAAAAGAAAAGCTTTACCAAAAGAACTTATTTGTTTTTCTTTTAGCACAGGTTTTCTTTTTGCAAAAAAGAAAAAGTGTTGTGTAATCTGGTGGTTAATACTTTTCGGAATGACTATAATTTTATAGTTTTATAATTCTAAACAAAATAGAAAGTAATTTAGTGTTTACATTATTACCGATACAAAAGAGAAAGAGAGAGAGCGAATACAAAACGATGCTAAAGCCGGTGGAAATGCGGGAACTGCGAATTGTCACCCTGAATGGCCTTGTAGACAGCGTAATCAAACGAATTGATGCTTTAGGGTCCGTTCATCTTACGGATATAAAGGAGTTCTTAGGCGACTGGGGAGGGTTAATAGAACCTTCAAAGGCAGATGCAATATTAATGAAAACCTCCGAACTCCTGGCGAGAATAGACAATTTGATAGCTCTGTTGCGACCTGGTGAGGGTGCGAAGAAGAGCTTGAGGGAGACGCTGTTTAAAGCACCTGAAGAAGTAGGGCAGGGCCAGTGGCAAGCGGAGAAGATAAATGTAGAGGAGATAAGGTTAGATGAGGTAGAAAAGGATTTTGGGGCGTTAGAGCACACCATAACCGCATTAATAGATAAAAACGAGCGGTTAAGTGAAGAATTATCAACCACTAAGGAACTCTTAGTGGCATTGAAGGCGTTAGAAGATTTTGGTGTTAATCCGGATTTTGTAGGTGAGCACGAATTTATTTCGGTGTATGCGGGTAAGCTGCCTATCGGTAATTTAGACGAGTTGGAAACCACTCTTGAAACAATAACCGGTGGAAATAACCTTGTCGTGTCAAAGCAGATAAAGACCGAGAGCGAAACGGAAGGGGGAGCAGTGCCTTTTGCTTTTGCGCTGATCGCGGCACTAAAGACAGATAAAGAGGAAGTGGAGCGGGTGTTGACCCGGTTGGACTTTGAATCACAGGTGTTTCCGGAACACATTCCTGATTCTATAAACGATGCAATACAGGATACAGTGTCAAGGATACAGCGGCTGGAGAGCGATATAAAGGAGAACGAGAGCGAAATAGAGGGGATAAGAGAGGCAAGGTTTAAAGACCTGCTTGTGATGCAGGAACTTGTGCAGATAGAGGAAAGCAAAGCAAAGGCAAAGGTTCTGTTTGGTAAGAGCGAACACGTACGCGTTATCAATGGCTGGGCGCCCAAACAGGAGGTTGAAGGCATAATAGAAGGAATAAACGAAGAGACGGGTGGATTCTCCGTGGTTGAGGTGATAGAGCCAAAGCGTGAGGACGTGCGTGTGCCTTCGTTGCTGAACAATCCGGGAATAATAAAACCTTTTGAATCAGTAATCAAGATGTATGGGCATCCGTTATACAAGGATATAGACCCAACGCTGATTACCGCCATAATGTTCCCTGTTCTTTTTGGTCTTATGTTCCCGGATATGGGGCATGGCTTTTTTATCCTTTTGCTCGGCTTGGCATTGATGTTCGCATTTAAGGGTTTGGGGAAAGAAATGCAGGGAATGGGCATAATAATCGTGTTATGCGGCTTTTGCTCGCTGGTTGCGGGGGCATTATTCGGCGAATTCTTTGGGTTCAGTGAATATGCATCGCATTTAGTCGCGGGTTCCGTGGGCGCCCACATTCCTTCTATCCTCGTCTTTGAGCCGTTGTGGTTCGAACCCATACCAAATGTGAAGTTCATGTTCGTGGTGACAATGCTAATAGGCGTAATGCACATGGGGCTTGGTTTACTTCTTAATACGTTAAATAATTTCTCTAACCGGAACATATTAGAGGGGATAGGCGGATTTGTAAAGATCTGGTGCTTATTCGGCGCACTTTATTTGTTACTCGTTTTGTTTGGCTATTCTTTCATCGACCTGAAAGCAGGCATGGTAATCTTCATTCTGCTCCCCATCCTCTCGCTGTTCGTGCTCAAGATAATTTCAGAATTGCGGCATGATGAAGCAGAGGGAGGAAAGGGAGGAGGAGAAGCAGAAGCGAGTAATGGAGATAAAAAGGAAAAGAGGGGAACTATGGACTATCTTATTATCCTCATAGATGGTGTGATAGACGCAGTGCTGGAGAACTTCTTCCGGTATCTTGCGAACACGGTTTCTTATGGCAGGATTCTCGCTCTGGCACTGTGTCATGCGGCGTTAATCGAGGTGTTCATTCTTTTGACGTTCATGTGCTTGCAGCTAAATCCGACGATAGGACCGGTGATAGCGGCTGTAGTGTTCTTACTCGGGACGGCTGTCGTGATAGTACTTGAGGCGATAATGGCGGGTATACATACCATCAGGTTGCATTTCTACGAGTGGTTCACGAAATTTTATGAGGGTGGCGGCGTAGAATTCTCGCCGTTTAAGTTCCGCAGGACTTATACGTTTTAATGCATGACTTTTCTCTGTCATTTCACGACAGTCCAATTTCAAAAAACCTTCCTTATCCTACGGAAGAAACGGATAAGAGGGGCAGTAGTTTTAAATAGAGGTAGGCTAAGTCCCAGTTCTAAATCCGCGTCCATCTGCTCCTCTTCAAATGAGGGTTCAATTTCAAGGTGTGTTTTAGGCAGGAATGCCTTCGCTATACCGCTGCCTGCATATAGAAAACCAATCAGCATACCTGTCTGGGATGGGTCAGATAGCCCCACCTTCACCTTGCCTCCTAATCTCTTTATGGATAGGCATTTGGTGAGTGCTCCAACCAGGTCCTTCCCAGCATCGTAGAGTTCGTTTGCGTTCCCCACGACCTTCTTCCAATCAGTGGGCTTCTTCTGCTCCTCCTTCCTCTCCTCAAGGTCTTTCCTGAGAAGGGTGACGCCTAAGACTCGTAATCGAAATTCCTGCTTCTCGTGGCTAAAGTCCATGCGTCCCGAAGCAATGCCCATTAAGAACCCAAAGGACATCTGTACTTGTGCCAAAGGTCCTTCCTTGAAGAGTCTAAGCGAGATATCAACGGGTATTAGAAGCGTAGCAGCTATTAAGACTACTATAATCGCTAAAACAATCACGAGAATCAGTATCATGTCCATCGTATTTTACGTTTTTAATACTTCTTAAAATTTAGGTGAATCTACGTTTTTCAAAAAATAAACTAAAGGGAGAGCTTCTCTAAAAGCTCTCCATATAGACGTTCTACAAATATTATGTTTTTTCTTCGGCTTTTTTTCCCTCTTTCCCCTCTTTCATCTCTTTGATTTTCTCCATCACCATCGGCAAGGCTTCTCCGACAATCCTCTCTATTGCGCCAGACGGTTTCAGCGAGAGCACCTTCATCCCCTCAGGTCCGGGTATGCCCTTGAACACCGCCACGAGCGCTACCGGACTTATTCCACCGCCGCCTCCGAAACCATATCCCTGTCCCTCCTTCTCTTTACCCTTGCCGCCGCCTCCACCAGCGCCAAAGCCAATCCCGAAGATGGGGATCAGGGCCTTATCCTCTATCTCTATGGGCTTCCCGATTGCTGTTTCAACCGTAATCGTCTTCCGAAGCTCTTCCCATATACTTTTTATAACCTCTTTTGGCTCTTCGCTCATTTTTTTCCTCCCTCCAATTTCGATTGCATATACAAAATGTTTTTCCGTATTTAAATATTTCGGTGGGGTAAATTAGCACCATGTCCCAGTTTGAGTTGACTTTCTGATTCCAAAGCTACTTGTTGTATCGCTCTTGCACTTCTGGAATAGTGTCAAAGACCTTGCCATCAAATCTTGAACGGATCAGTTTTAGATATTCAGCATGGCTCCATGCAAGTGGTGTTGCGCTTCCAGTACCTTTCCCAAGAAATAATCCTCTCGCAGGAATTTCATCTTTTTTGTCCCATATCTGCTCAGGCAACATATATCCATCATTAGCAAAGCGTTCCATTGCATGGACATATTCCTCGATGTTCTTGCCTCTCGCCAATTCATAATGCCCTCGTTCACCCGTCAAAATAGGCCACAGTCTGCCTACACCTGAGCGATCATAAGCTCTGCCATCGTCGTATTCACCATAGCAATCATGATTATAGCGATAAAAACATGGTCCGTTCGGCGTTTCCACTCGCAACACCTTGTCCACCTCAGGAATACCGCCCACAATGGATTCCGCTTCTGACGACCTGATGCCGAGCCTGACCAATTCGAGGAATCCCGCATCAATGATATCTCTCGCCAAAAATACACCAGCACCATTTTTTAATCTGATCCTGGTTGTATCACTTGGATCGATATCATACCAGGAATCTGGATTGGTTCTCAAAAAGTAGTATCCATCTCCGAGACAACCAGTACTTTCTACAAAACACCAGTCTTCTATTTTACTTGCCCATTCATCTGCTTTTTTATAATACCAATCTGCTGCACCTTGTTCCTTGTAATCGCCTTTGCTTACCTGCACTTCTGCAAATTTCGCAGCACATACCAATGCAGCCATTTCCGCTGCTATCGTTGAAGGTGACAGCCCTTGCACTTCTTCCCATCGTTCCTGTGGCGTGCCCGGACCTACATGTGTTATGAACTCGGCGGCGGGTTTAACCAATAAATAATAGGGGTCATAATCAAGTTTTCCTTCATTATACAGTCTCCACGCTAAGATGATTGGATACGATGCCTCATCCAATTGCTCGCCACCCCAATAAGGCTCGCCATTTAACCAAGAGTTCTGCGGGAATGAGCCATCACGCTCTTGCTGTATATTGTCTAAATAGATTAAAGCCCTGCGTGCACTATCATAATCCCCAATTGCCATAAATGCAGTAGCCACTTGATACAAATCCCGCGCCCATACAAGATGATATCCACCGCTATTGCTGTCCCCAGTACTATCTCCCCAAGGGATTGATAGTGATGCAATCATTGCTCCTTTAAACGTTTTATCTTCATACGCTTTGAGTACCATTGCACTGATGTAAGCCAGTTTTCCATTTCCATTGCAATAAGCATCAAGGTCGTTCAGGCTATCACAATACTCCCGCCATTCTTTGATATACTTGCGTTCCATTTCTTGATAATCCCGGGTAACCGTATTGTATGCGGTTCTCAGTGCAGTTTCTTCGTTTTGCCCATAGCCAATAACAACTAAAGCAGTTTTTGAATGAGACAAATCCAGTTCAAACATTTGTGCAGTATTCCCATTCTTTGCTTCTGTGTACTCCCTGTCCATTATATAATTCTCTTTCAAATCTGTATATCCATCGGATTTCCCAACAAACCCACATGAATATTTATTTACTGGACAACTTGTTAAAAAAGCACCATAAATACCATTCTGGTAAGACAGAAGTACATCTTTATCATTGTATCGCACATGCCTGCTGGTATCATTCTTTCCGGAATTATCCATATGTGGATTTAGCAATGCATAAACTTTATATTTCTCAGCTTCGCGTGTTAACGGCTCATACGTTACCTGTGTGACCAACGAGTCGGAATCCGGATCAGTAATTATGTTCAGAATTATTCGGTATTTTCCGTCTTTATCAGTATTTATTAACCTGTATGCAAGGGCTTTATCATCAATATATTGAATTTCATGGTTCATGTCGTATCGTATGTCGTCAGTAAATGACTTGCCATCAGAAACCAAGAACTGGAAATCTCTGCTATTTGCTTTGTCTATCGTGGGAAAATATATCTCATTAACAAGTCCTTTTGACAACGTAAACCACACCTTAGACTGGTCAGAACAAGAAGTTCCGACACCGTTCTTAGCACCCGTGGTCCAAAGTGGGTCGTTGCCCGGCCCTCCTGGAGCAGGATTAAATCCATCGGCAACTCTGAACGTAAAAGGTCCATATAGGCAAGGGCATGGACAAGGAGGATATTCGCCTTCCCTTGGTATCTTTAAATCACCTTGCTTTGCATTAACTTTGTACTCCATCAGAGTATTAGCGGGAAAACCGGGGATAATTCCTCTCCAATAGCTGTTCACATTACCATTGTACTGCCAATTGCAAGGTATCTTTTTCCAATCCCCACCGTCAATCCAGTATTCTATCCAAACGCTTTGGCCAAGTTCTATCGGCCATGTGCCAATCCATATCTCCACTGGCTTGTTCGCTTGTACCTCAAAAGGTATCCTCGGAGAATCTCCACCATTTTCAATATGCCATACTGTGCATAACATACTTTATATTCCTCCTCTTATTTTTCCTCTCCCTACATTCCATAATCAAGCTTAAGTTTTGCGGAAAACTATAATCCTATGATCTGATGCACTCGCAAGTTTGATATTTGACCTATGAAAAACAGTAAGTAGAAATAACATATGCTAAGAACATTAAGAACATATGCACATGCAAAAAATCGTGAAGTGCATTTCAATTGTTTTTTGTAGATTGCCCATATTTTGGAAATCACAATTTTTAAAAGCTAAAACCCCTTTATAAAACCAATGAAAGAAATAATGCTTGAAACCAAACAAAAGAGCATAAGACTAAAAGAGTTGAAAAACTACGGCTCTTCTCTTCGTC
>CAZXYJ010000012.1:0-1179 GCA_964644925.1 uncultured Halobacteria archaeon
CCCAGGATAGGAACAGATGCATAATTAGCCGACACAAGACCAAAACCGGGTCCAACGTTTCCCAGTGTCGCCGCTACGGAAGATGCAGCACTAACCATATCAAAGCCTATCGCAGTCATTGCAATCGAGCAGACCACAAATATCAAAATGTAAGAGATAAAAAAGGCGATAATCCCTTGTATGATGTCATCAGAAATGGGCTTTTTCCCTGTCTTCAGCACAAAAACCGCATGCGGATACAGAATTTTACGAATCCGCTGTTTGAAATATTTTAGCAAAACGTATATCCTGATGACCTTAATACTTCCTCCGGTTGACCCACCGCATCCACCAATGAACATCAGGCTGAAAAGAATGATTCTGGATAAATGACTCCAGGCATCGAAGTCGGCGGTTGTGAATCCTGTGGTGGTCATGAAGGAAATAGCCTGGAATCCTCCGTAACGGAATGCTTCCTGTATGGAAGCGAACTTGTGAATATACAAATCAGCAGTTATTATGGAGATAGCAGCTAAAAGAAGTAAGCAGTAGACCTGAAACTCCTTGTTTGCTATTACCCTTCCGGGTTTTCGTAGTAGCGAATAGTGCAAAATGAAGTTCATGCCCGCGAGAAACATGAACACGGCTATAATTAACTCGGCTATTGGATTTGCGTAACCCGCGATGCTATTCGTCAGTGGCGAGAACCCGCCGGTGGGCATCGTGCAGAACGCGGTGCAGAAGGCGTGATACAGGGGCATTTTCGCAGCATAAAAAAGTGCCAGAATTTCTGCACCTGTCAAAACCAAATAAATTGACCACAGCATTCTTGCAGTCACTTGAACCCTCGGTCTAATTCTTTCGGACATCGGTCCCGGGAACTCACGGTCAAATAGCTGACTGCCTGCAATGCCGAAAGTCGGTAGTATCGCAATAAAAAGCAAAATCACGCCCATTCCTCCTATCCACTGCGTGAAACACCGCCACAGAAGTATGCTGCGGTCAACCTGCTCTAAATTCAGCATTACGGTGGAGCCCGTGGTTGTGAAGCCGGACATAGACTCAAAAAAGGCATCCATCGGACCTAACGCCGTGGAGAAGACGTAAGGAAGTGAGCCGAAAAATGCAACCGCAAGCCATCCTAAAGCAACAATGACAAATCCTTCTCTCCTTTTTATCACTCCTTTTGCGCCCATCTTT
>CAZXYJ010000012.1:1279-15552 GCA_964644925.1 uncultured Halobacteria archaeon
TTGGAGTGCTTATGTTTTTATTGCTCGTGGTCGCTTATGTCTTTGGAGAGCTTTACGTGATAAAACCGTTAGTATTCACCGCCATTGCAGCCTTAGCCCTCGGCTTATCGCTTAGATTTTCTTTCAAGCATGCAAAAGAGCCGGAGTTTAAACATGCAATGGTATGTGCGGCGTTGGCATGGCTGGTCGTTCCCGCACTTAGCTCACTCCTTTTCATTATGATAGAAGGTATGAGCCCGTTGGATTCTCTCTTTGAAGCGATGTCCGGCTGGACGGGAACGGGTCTGACGATGGTTGCACATCCCTCCACGCTTACGCACACCACGCAGTTCTGGAGAAGTCTGATGCAGTGGGTGGGCGGCGTAGGTGTGATTGTTTTGATGCTCTCCATCCTGGCACGTCCCGGGACAGGGGCATTCTCATTGTATAAAGCAGAAGCACGAGAGGAGCGAATAAAACCAAGCATTATATCCACAGTGAGGATGACCTGGTGGATTTACCTCCTTTTAACCTCTTTTGGCATACTTTTATTCTTCCTCGCCGGGATGAAGCCATGGGAAGCGATAAATCATGCAATGACCGCAGTAGGAACTGGAGGATTCACCGTAACCGATAAAAGTATGGCTTCCTACAACAACTTTCTTATCGAATTGGCAATTATTCCAATGATGGTCTTAGGTGCGACACCTTTTTTAGTGCATTACAAGGTGCTAAAAGGTAATCTCAAGGCTCTTTTTAAAGATGTACAATGCCGAGCTTTTGTCGTTATCTTATTTATCCTGCTCGTTTCCCTATTCGCCGCCAATTATTCATTATACGGGGATGTTTTAGGCTGTCTCCGCTTTTCGTCTTTTCAACTTATATCAGGACTGACGTGCACGGGGTTCCAGACAACAAGTGTGCATGGATGGTCAGGGACCGGGCTGATTATCATGTGTATGAGCATGATAATAGGGGGTGGTGCGGGATCTACGGCAGGGGGAGTGAAATTGATAAGAGCGGTAATAGCATATAAATGGATAAGATGGTCATTACGGAGGAATTTTTTGCCACCAAGAGCAATAATATCTGTCAGACTCGGGGATAGACTATTGGAAAGGGAAGAAATAGTAAAAATAGTCTCAGAAGCGAGTTTGATTATTATCCTCTGGCTTCTGTTCTTGTTTACAGGGATATGTGTGTTATCGTCAGTGGTAGGTCCACAATTTCAGTTGGGTGAGGTCATGTTTGAGGTCGCTTCTGCACAGGGGAATGTGGGATTATCTACCGGGATAACAAATGCGGGGCTGTCATGCATTGGGAAAGTAATGTTGATATTGAACATGTGGATAGGTCGTCTGGAGATAATCCCGGTTTTGATGCTTTTCCGGGTTCTTGTTAAAGGATTTGAACCAATCTAACAATCAACCCATACATTTTCTTTTAGAAAAAGAAAAGCGTTGACGGAAAAGAAAAGAAATGACTTCACCCACCCACGAACTTCGCCCGTTTTGACAACTTATAAGAGAGAGCCAATTCGCGGAATGGTTTACTCTTTATAACTTGTTCAATCCTGTTTTTCAATGCATAAACATCCATTTTCTCTGGCTTTTGCTTCCCCCCTTTACTCGATTCTTCTCGTATCGTAACACTCAACGTGTTCTTCTCCACTTCCTTATCTCCCACCACGGCAACGTAAGGAATCCAGTCACGACCCGCATCCCTTATCTTTTTCGACACCGTTTCCTCACGGTCGTCAACATCCGCCCTTATCCCGTTCAGCACCGGTAGAATCTCCTCGATGTATTCCAAATGCCGTTCCGCTACGGGGATTATTCTCAACTGCGTAGGAGAGAGCCACAGAGGGAGCATCGGCAGAACCCCTCGTTCCTTTTCTAAATACGCACGCTCTAATAACGCATACATGCATCGTTCTATCGCCCCGCTTGGCGAGCAGTGAAGAATAATAGGGCTTTTCTCCTCGCCGTTCGCATCCACGTATTTTATGCCATATCGTTCCGCATTCTCCACGTCTATCTGCACGGTGGACAGAGCCGACGCCTTTCCCAGCGCATCCACGAAATTGAACTCGAACTTAAGCACGAAATAGAAAAACCGCTGGTCCCAGCGCTCTATCAGCACGGGTTTACCCGCTATTCTTACCAGTTCCTCTATAAACTCCTTGTTTGCCGTGTCGTCATAGAATTCCCGTGTGAATCGTATTGCAACTTCGTAGTCCCGCGTGGAAAACCCTATGCCATCTAAAACACGAATGCACAGCTCGTACTGCTTCTTGAACTCCTCTAATGCTTCTCCCATATCTTTGCATAGCGTATGCATGTCGGGCATCGTGAACTTTCTTAATCGGCGAAGCCCCACGAGTTCACCGCGCTTTTCGCGTCTGAAAGACGAAGCGAGCTCGAAAATCTTCAATGGTAAGTTTTTGTACGATATGCTCATGTCCTTGCTCATAAGGAACTGCCCGAAGCACGCAGAGAACCGTAAGAACAAATCCGGTTTGCCCCCCTTCCCTGCCATTGAATACTGTCTTGCCGGAAACCGCTCGAGGTAATCTTTCAGCGATGGATGTCTCGTACTATACATTATGGGCGTTTCTACTTCTACGGCACCGTATTCCGCCACCGAATTCCTTACGTGGCTCTCCAATAGGCTCTTTATCAGCTTACCTTTGGGATAGAACCTCAAATTCCCGGGGTCTGAAGAGGGCTCGTAATCCGCTATTTCTAACCGTTTCATAAGCTCTACATGCGGCGGTACCCTGTCCACTGCTCTTCTTTTCTCGCTCTCATACAGGAAGAACTTCTGCAAATTCGCTCGTTCTTCAACACCAGACTCAAACTCAAAATCCTCCGCCCGTATCAGATTCCCTTCCGTTCCGTCGTCCATAAAAAAGAACTGAGATTCCGCCTTCTCCTCTGCTTCTAACGCTTTTGATAGCTTTTCCGCTGCCACTGCCCCCGCTTCTGCACCCGCACCTTCATGAACCTCTATTTTCCGCGATAGTTCGGATAACGGATGCCCCTTGCATTGCAGCGTGAATGATTTATACCACCCAAAAGGCGCCCTTTTCACGTCCACACCACTAGAGAGCAAATCTCGCTCCATCGCCTTCAATATCTCCATGCTCCTTTCAGGCGAAGCCAGCGTAGAGCTTAAATGCGCATACGGATACAAAACAATTCTTTCCGCACCGACCTTATTGAATACCGAAATGGTTTCTTCCAATGCCTTCTCTACCGCATATCGTGCATTTGTCTCGTCTTCTCGTTCTACGGCAACGAAAACGACTAACACCTCTTCTATCCGCTCACGCTTCTTCGATTCGTCAATCGGCTCAGCAACTCGCGTCTTCTGTTTCGCTTCGTATTCTATATAATCCGAATGTATGAACAGCAGCTGCAATTTCCTCTTCTCCTCTTAAAAGATTTTAAATGCAATTGGTAATTTAAATATAATATTTTCAAGTTAAAATAAACATGAAAGCGATAATCTTAGCGGCAGGCGAAGGGAAACGGATGCGACCCCTTACCTATGAGAGGCCAAAGGTAATGCTTCCCGTAGCGGGAAAGCCATTGGTCGAGCATTTATTGATGGAAGTGAAAGAAGCAGGGATTGATGAGTTCATATTTGTCGTTGGATACCACGATGAAACCATTCGCGATTACTTCGGGGAAGGAGAACGATGGGGTGTTGATATTCAGTACGTAACGCAAAAAACGCAGCTTGGCACTGCGGATGCGCTACGAAAGACAGAAGCGCTGGTAGAGGACACAGACGAATTTCTTATGCTGAACGGAGACACAATTGTAAGCGCAGAGGATATTAAACGGGTTTCTTGCATAGCCGGCAGCAGCGAAATCGCACTTGGAGTGATTAAAGTAAAAAATCCAGAAGATTACGGCGTTATTGAAACCGATGGCGAGAAGATAACAAAGATACACGAAAAGATGAAGGAGCCGCCGTCAAACCTGATAAATGCGGGTGTTTATCTTTTGGATAAAAATATTTTCGGGGCATTGTCAAAAACGGCTAAATCGAAAAGAGGCGAGTTTGAACTCACGGATTCTTTACAACTGCTGATAGAATCGGGTAATAACATCATTTGGAAGCCCATCGAACACTGGGTAGATGTCAGCTACCCCTGGGATTTACTGGCGGCAAACGAGCTTTTAATGTGCAAAACCCCTTTCGTTTTGCGAAGAAGCGTTTTTGATAAAACGTTTAGAGAAAGCTTTATTCAAGAACAAAATGTGAACATAAAGGGTGACGTATCTATTGGAGATAACACCGTGATAAAATCAGGTTCATACATAGAAGGACCCGTGGTGATAGGCGAAAACAGTAAAATCGGCCCGAACTGCTACATACGTGCAAATACTTCTATTGGTGATAACTGCCATATCGGAAGTGCAGTTGAGATTAAAAACTCGATTATCATGGACGGGACGAAAATCCCGCACCTCAGCTATGTTGGTGATTCGGTTATCGGATGCCGATGCAATTTGGGTGCCGGGACGAAAATAGCGAATCTCCGGTTTGATGATGCTCCCGTAAAAACAAAAGGGCTGGATACAGGGAGAAGAAAGTTTGGTGCAATCATAAGCGATGGCGTGAAAATCGGGATAAACGCAAGTATTGATGCGGGCACGGTTATCGGAAACAACACACTTATTGGACCAGGTGCTTTCGCCACAGGTTATATAGAAAAAAACTCGAGGATATTTTAGGTGTGAGGTATGAGGGAACAGGGGATATTACCCTGAAAACTGAAACCTCGATGAAGAGAGGAGGGAAACGAGAAGAATGGCGTTTAAACAGGCGGTTGTGCTTGCCGCAGGTGAAGGAGAAAGGCTGAGACCGTTTACGGCATCGAAGCCAAAAGTGATGATAAAGATAGCGAACAAGCCGATCCTGCAGTACGTGGTTGAGGCGTTAGAGAGAAACGGAATAAGGCGGATTTTGTTTGTCGTGGGCTACAAAAAAGAGAAAATAATGGATTATTTTGAAGACGGAAAAGAGCTAAGCGTGGAAATAGATTATGTGGTTCAGAAACACCTGCTTGGAACTGGGGACGCGCTGAAGCAGGCAGAAGGTAAAACCGACGACCGATTTCTCGTTTTGTCCGGCGATAACGTAATTGAAGCGGATACTATTTCCGATTCTGAGCTTCTGAATGCGGGAGAAGACGAAACTGCGATATTGATAAAACCGCAGCAGCAGGACGTGAGCAAACATGGCGTTGTAACGGTGGAGAACGGGATGGTCACGGACATTATAGAGAAGCCCGATGAAGAAATAAGCAACCTGGTAAATACGGGGATATACGCTTTTCAAGATTTGGACATATTCGAGTTTATTGATGGAGACCTGACGTCTGGATTAAGAAGCATGATTCAAAAGGGAAAGCCGGTAAAAGCATGCGAAACGCACGGAGCATGGCTGGATGCCGTTTATCCCTGGGATATCCTGAGTTTGAACGACATAGTCCTGAAGTCGAATCCTGCAAAGATAGAAGGGAAAATTGAACGCAGCGTGACAATAGAGGGGCGAGTGTCCGTAGGAAAAAAATCGGTGATAAGAGCGAACTCGTATGTGAAAGGACCCGTCATTATAGGAGACAATTGTGAGATTGGACCCAATGCGTGCATTTTCCCATCCACGAGTATAGGAAATGACGTTACAATTGGCGCATTTACAGAAATTAAGAATTCGTTGTTGTTGGACATGGTAAAAATCGGCTCGTTCTCCGCTATCCAGCATTCTATTTTTGACGCGGGGTCGTGTGCGGAAGGCGGATTCATAGCACGGAGCGAAGACGCGGATATACAAATCGGCGGTGAGTATCACCGCGTGAAAGTTGGAGCGATGGTCGGTGAAAATTGCGAGATGGGCAGCAACGTAATCGCGTATCCGGGGACGATAATAGGAAATCGTTGTAAGATAAAATCAATGAAGGAGCTAAATGGAAAAATACCGGACGGAAGCTGGGTGGTGTAAGGGGAGGCAATAGGCAAGTAGGCACTAGCCACTTAGGCAATAGGCAATGGAGGTTGGGCTAAATTCCCCAGTGGCCAGTGGCTAGTCCCTAGTGGCTACTCGCTATTGGCTATTCACTAATAAAAAATGTGCGGAATTGTAGGGTATGTGGGAGAAAGGGATGCGCTGCCAATCATTCTGCAATCGCTGAAAAGGATTGAATATCGCGGGTATGATTCGGCAGGAATTGCATGCATAACAGATAATGGCATTGAGGTGTACAAGGATAAAGGGAAAGTGGATGATGTTATAGAAAAGATAAATACTAACTCGAAGAGCATTTCATCGAACAGTGGAATAGGTCATTGCCGCTGGGCGACACACGGAGCACCATCAAAAACGAATGCTCATCCGCATCTCGATGGCGAAGGCGAAATTGCCGTTGTACATAACGGGATAATCGAGAATTTTCAATCGCTAAAAGAGGAGCTATTGAGCCAGGGATGCACGTTCGTATCAGAAACCGATACTGAAGTTATACCGCACCTGATCAACCGGGGTTTAAAAAATTCGGGAAACGTTGAAAGGCAACTAAAAGAAGCGGTAAAGGAGACCTTATCGCGTTTAACCGGGTCTTATGCGATAATCGTTGCAGCAAAGGGTTTTGATGGTTTAGTAGCAGCGAGGAAGGAATCTCCGCTTATTATAGGCGTTGGCGACCGTGAAAACTTCATCGCTTCTGATGTGCCTGCCGTGCTTGAGCAAACGAACAGGGTAATTTATCTGGATGAGGGCGACCTTGCGGTTGTGAAGAACGATTCGGTGTACATAGAAAACGGAGGTGCCGAGGTAACGAGAGCGGAACGATTAATCCCGTGGACGATAGAGGACGCCGAGAAAGGAGGATACGAACACTTCATGCTGAAAGAAATCCATGAGGAGCCAAAGGCAATTACGGATACGCTCCGGGGTTACTTAACCGAGGATGGGATAACGCTGGGGATTGATTTAGGAACAATTGAAGGAGATACGAAAGGAAAAAGTATCTTGATGCTTGCATGCGGTACGTCCTACTATGCCGCTCTGTGTGGCAAACACATAATAGAGACCTTAGCAAAAGTTCCCGTTCAACTTGAACTTGCATCGGAATTCAATTACTCGGATTTCGTGCTGGACGGAGCGAATGTAGTGGTAATGGCAATTACACAATCCGGGGAGACCGCAGATACCTTGATAGCACTGAAAAAAGCGAAGCGATACGGGTGTAAAACGGTAGCGATAACAAATGTCGTTGGCAGTTCGGCAACGAGAATTGCCGATGAGACGATATACACCGGGGCAGGTCCGGAGATAGGCGTTGCCGCGACAAAAAGTTTTGTAGCGCAGTTGGTCATTTTTTATCTGTTGGGGTTACAAAAGTCCCTTGCGAAATTACCCGAGGCGGCGTTTTTGGAACATCTTGAAGAACTGAGAAGAATGCCGCAAATAGCTCGGCTAGTGCTTGACGAAGCAAATGGAAACATACAAAAGCATGCACGGTATCTTTCAAAATACGACCATGCGTTCTTCGTGGGACGCGGTGTGAACCTGCCTATTGCCCTGGAAGGCGCATTAAAACTGAAAGAGATTTCGTACATACATGCAGAGGGTTATGCTGCGGGAGAACTCAAACACGGACCTTTTGCACTGCTTACTGAGGATACGCCGGTAGTTGCGATAGTAGCGCATCAAACTTTTAAAAAAAGTTTGATCAAAAGCGCTACGCCAGCTTCGCAGAACATTTATGAGAAGATGCTGGGGAACGTGAAGGAGATAAAGGCAAGAGGGGCACCGGTGATTGCAATAGCCGAGGAAGGTGACGAGGAAGTGGAGAAGTACGTGGATGCGGTGATAAGAGTTCCAGGGACAAGTGCAATATTCTCGCCTATTCCCAATACGGTCGCTCTTCACTTGCTCGCATACTGGACGGCAAAGGAGCGAGGAGGATGTGAAATAGATAAGCCGAGAAATCTGGCAAAGAGTGTGACGGTGGAGTGAAACAAGAAAAAATAAATTGTTGACGCAGATTAACGCAGATTAACACAGACAAGATGAAAAGAATCAATGTCATTAAAAATAGCCCGGGCAGCCTGCTTTCAAAATTTACCGCTGAGCCCGCAGAGAACACAGAGGGTCAGGAAAATCATTTACCACCCGGCGAGTGCCGTCCTTCAGGACATTGACATTGAAGTTGATTATTTGTATATAGAAGGAAGAAGAAAAGGTAAACGATGGAGGCAGTCGAGGGTATAAAGGAGGAAGATTTGAAAGGTGAGGTCGAGTTTGTGGTAGAACTTGATAAAAAGACACCAGCGTATTGCCCTGATTGTGAAGTTTTTCCCAAAGTGCTATCACAAATAGTGTCAAAGAAATCATCGGTAAAGCTCCTGCCGATAAGTAAAGATGAGTTTTTGTTGAAGATTGTGTGAGTCTTACAATTCATTGACGCAAACGGAAAAATATACACAGGTTGGATACCTGCTATTAGGCTGTGGGCGGGATAAAAGTGGACTGGGCGCTTCGTAAGAGAAGTAGTGGAGGAGAAAAGGAGGGAAGAGAAGAGAAAAAATGCGATGAAGTTGACGGATGAGTCTCGGAGAAAGACGAGGGGTGTGAAATTTGACTCCGTTGAAGTCGTCAGAAGTTTAAGATACACTTTTTCTTTTTCACAAAAAGAAAACCTGTGCTAAAAGAAAAACAAATAAGTTCTTTTGGTAAAGCTTTTCTTTCTAAGAAAAGGTTTGTGCTAAAAGAAAAAAATAATAGTTTCAAATGAAGATAGTCATAACTGGTGGGGCGGGATTCATAGGCTCGAATATTGCTGAAGAGCTGTTAAAGGAAGATGAAAATGAAGTTATTATTGTGGATAATCTATCCACGGGGAAGATGGCGAATATAAGAAAATTTAATCAAAGTACAAATATAAACTTCGTTAGAGGCAGCATAACGGATTTGAATTTGCTGAAGGTGGTCTTTAAGGGCGTGGATTATGTTTTTCACCAGGCTGCGATTCCTTCTGTCCCACGAAGTATAAAAGACCCGATTGCATCTAATAACGCAAATGTAAACGGAACACTGAACGTTTTGGTTGCGGCAAAGGATTGTGACGTAAAAAAAGTTGTTTATGCATCCTCTTCTTCGGTTTACGGCGATACACCGGAACTACCGAAGAGGGAGCGTATGACGCCAAATCCGTTGTCCCCTTACGCGGTGACGAAACTACTGGGGGAGTATTACTGCAACGTTTTTAATGATATTTACGGCTTAAAAACCGTTTCGCTTCGTTATTTCAATGTCTACGGACCGAGACAGGACCCTTACTCGGACTACGCGGCAGTTATCCCGAAATTCATAAACCGCGTTTCAGAAAACAAGCCGCCAGTGATTTATGGTGATGGCGAGCAAACACGGGATTTTACCTTTGTGAAAGACGTAGTAAGCGCAAATATTCTTGCGGTAAAAAGTGATGATGCCGAGGGCGTATATAATATCGCAAACGGGAACAGGATAAGCATAAATGAGCTTGCAAATATGATAATGAAGCTCATAGGGAATAATTTAACGCCCATACATGATGACCCCAGAGAAGGCGATGTAAAGCATTCCCTGGCTGATATATCAGAAGCAAAGAAGAATTTGGGCTATGAACCAGGGTATAGCCTGGAAGAAGGGCTAAGGGGGACGATAGAGTGGTTCAAGTTAGCGGTTTAGCTGGTTAGCGGCTTAGCGGTTTAGCGGTTTAGAGGTTTAGAGTGGGATATCATGGGAGGTGATGGTGGAGAAAAAAAACCGCTAATTATTTATGCTTTTGCTTTCAATTTAAATACCGAAAGTTGAAGAGAGGGGGAGGAGAAAAATGGTAAAAAAGATTGTTATAGCTGGTGGTGGCATTGCCGGGATATACGTGTTGAGGAACTTACTTGCGAGGAAGGGCGAAGTGGAAGAAGGAATGGACTTTACGGTATTAAAGCGAGAGAAAAGCGGCTGGGTATCTACTTGCGGATTGCCTTTTGCTTTGCGTGGCTGGTACGAGATAGATAGAACAGAGATAAACAAGCCGCAGTTTTTCCGCGACCAGGGCGTTGATTTCAGAACCGAGACAGAAGTAACGAAGTTAAATTTAGAACAGAGTAGTGTGGCACTTAAAACAGGAGAGGAGCTAAAATACGATTTTCTCGTTATAGCGACAGGGAGAAAACAATTCGTGAAAGAAACGGAACTCGAAGGTGTTTACACTTTTAATAACGAGGATGATGCGAAAAAGATAGAAGCTGCTTTGAATAAGGAAGGAGTGAAAAACGCTTATATTCGCGGTCGCGGTATTATAGGATTGCAAGCGGCAGCCGCTTTCGCAACGCGAGGATTGGAGACGACGGTTCATGGTGGACCACCTTCTTTGCTGCCCTCCAGCTTGGACCCTGATATGGGCGATATGGTCAAAGAACGGATGGAGAAAGACGGCGTAAGATTCATTCTCGATAGAAGAGAAATAACGGCTATAAAAGGGCACGAGGGGGGGGCAAAATCGGTGGTGATAGGAGAAAGGGAAGAGGAGAAAGAGGAGATTCCGGCAGATATAGTTATCATCGGCAAATGGATGATCCCTGAGATAGACCTCGCATGGAAAGCGGGTGTAGATACAGGAGAAAGTGGAGGAATAGTCACGGATAGAGCAATGCACGTTAAAAAAGGACGGGGGCATATAAGCAATGTATATGCAGTTGGTGACTGTACGGAAGTTGTAGATGGAATCACGCACCGTCCGAGACTGAATCAACTCGCATCTACCGCTGTCACTCAAGCTACGGTCATAGCTGATAACATACTTAGCGACATTAGTGGGCAACCAGGTTTATATTCCCCATGCGAATATTGTTTTGGCCCAATAGTAGCGGATGTCGGAGGTATCTTGATGGGTTCGGTAGGTGTTACAACCGAAGCTGCAAGCCGCGCAGGGATAAAAACAATAAGCGGTAAGGCGACGAAACTCGTAAAGGCAAGATACTTCCCCGGAGCGACGCCCCTCACACTGAAATTAATCTTCGATGCGTATACCAAGAAATTGATAGGAGCGCAAATGGTCGGCGAAGCCGGGGTTGCAGAACGTGTAAACGAGTTGGGGGTTGCTATACGTGCTGGTATGACCGCAGCGGAGATAAGAAGCATGGAGCGATGCTATGACCCTTCGCAGGCGTTGCTGATAGATGTGACGATAGATGCTGCGGAAAAGGCGTTGGGGATTGCACCGGTGTATTAACTTGACAGTGTCAGATTAACCGCAGAGGATAGAGGTTCAGAGGTTTAGCTAACGAGCTGAACCGCTAATAAACTAAACCTCTAATTCCGCGTTCTCTGCGGGCTCTGCGGTAAACAAGCATCATATTTCTACAACACATCTCCAATCAACCGCTTCGCCCACTTCAGTTTTTTTCTCTTCCTCGCGCTTACATTTTTATCATCAAAATCAAAACCTATTAGCTCTATTCTTTCCGCACCGAATTCCTTCGCCAGAAACACACATCTGTCGCCATCCGTGAACCCGCCGAAATTGTAAACGTTACGCAGTGGTCTGCTCTGCGTTGTGCAGACTACATTCTCTTTTAATGCGGGTAATGCCTTCTTCAGCATTTCTATGTTGTCCCCGTGCGCATGCACAACGATTATCGAGCCAAGCCTGTTTGCGTATATTATGTCTGCAATATTCCCGTCGAGGTCGGTAATCACAATATCAGGTATCACAGCATTGCGTAGAAGAACGGAAGTAGCCCCGTCTGCTGCTATTACAACTGGTTTATGATGAAAAGGAAGAATATCGCTATCAAGCCTTTTTTCGCGTATATCGTTCTCCAAACAGGGTGCATTGCCACAGATTATCGCAGTTTTCCCTTTTATTAGATTCTTTATCGTTTCTATCGTGCCCTTCCCATTACTGCCTTTATGACTTATTATCCTGGATGCTTCTCTCGCCGCTCTATTGTCATTTTCCCGTTCGAAACCAAAATCCTTCAATATTTCCTTGTATGTTGGTTCCCAGGTTTTATACCTCATGTTAAATAACGTATAAAAGAAAAGTTTTTAAAAGGAGAAGTTCAAGGGATAAATCCAATTACAATAAATAACTAAAAAGCAGAAATGAGCACAGAAAAAAGTGGAACAGGACATAAATCGGCAGGTAATGGTAAAGCTAAGGGTAATGGTAAAGATAAGGTAGTGCATGTAATTTTTGGCTGCGGGAGTGTAGGTTATGCAGTGGCAAAAGAATTGAAAGCGCAGGGGATAGAGGTTGTCATTGTGGATACGGATGAGAAAAAGGTAGAATTGCTGAAGGAGGAGGATTTTGTTGCTTTCGTTGGTGATATAAGCGAACCAAAAGAGATTACCAGGATAAAAAGCGAGGGTGAGCCAGAAGCGTTTTTTGTGTTGAGCAACAGCAGCGAAGTGAACAAGAAAGCAGTGAAAAACATAAAAGAAAAATTACCTCAGACATCTCTAATCGTGCGGGTGATTGAACCCGGGGATAAAGAAGATTTAGAGGAGTTAGGCGTTGATGTGGCTTTATCCATTCGTAATATAGTGTCAAGAGCGGCGATAGAATCTTTGGACAGAGTGAAGGCACAGAGCAAGGCGAAAGAATTAATAGCGATTATAGAAGCGATAAACAAAAAAGGAAAATTAGGTATTATCGTTCACGACAGCCCGGATTCTGATGCAATCGCTTCTGCTCTTGCACTAAAACAGATAGCAAAGAACGTGGATGTACCCGCAGATATATTGTATCGTGGAGAAATAGGGCATCATGTGAATCGCGCTTTTGTGAACATCCTGGGGATAGAGATGAGGCAAATAGAGGGTGAGGAAGAATTAAAGGAATATGATAAGTTAGCGCTTATGGATGCTTCCGTTCCGGGTGCAAATAACCTTCTGCCCCCGCCCCCGGAGGGCAATGTGGACATCATCATAGACCATCATGCGGCAAATAATAAGGGAAAAGTGTATGCAGATTTCTTTGACGTTCGAGCAGATAACGGCGCGACTTCAACGATAATGACGAGGTATTTGCAGGAGCTGGGCATACCCGTGGACAAAATCTTAGCAACCGCTCTTTTGCAAGGAATAAGAACGGATACGAGCGGTTTTAAGCGCGAGACACACCCCTCAGATTTTTCCGCTGCTGCGTTTCTCCACGTAAAGGCAGATAAAGAGCTTTTAGAGCAAATAGAAACGCCACCTATGTCAACCGAAATGCTAAACGTGATAGGTAATGCGATAGTACACAAAAAGATAAAAGGGAGTTATTTGATAACAAACGTGGGTGCGGTGGTGAATCGGGATGCTATCCCTCAGGCTGCGGATTATCTGCTTAACCTCGAAGGAATCACAACCGCTATTGTAATAGGGCTGTGCGAGGATACGATATGCGTTTCCGGAAGGAGTAAGGACATAAGGGTGAATATAGGTGATGCGTTTGCCCATGCGTTTGAGGAAATGGGTTCTGCAGGCGGGCACGCCACGATGGCTGCGGCACAATTACCGCTGGGCATTTTCAGTGGTATAAAGGATAAAGATACGCTGATACAACTTGCCGAAGATGCGGTGACAAAACGTTTCATGTCTGTTATGAAAGAAGAGAAGAGCGAATAAGCTGTAAATGCGTCTTCTATTGTCACGTGTTTAAGCATTGTAAAACTAACCTTTGAAATGAGACAATTTATTCTATATGCAAGGAAAGCGGTTACAGGTTCTGATTTCTCGTTAGATGACCTGCCGGGCAGTGGCGGTAGAATGGACCTCATAGCAAGATGTATTTGCAATGCGCTGTGGATAAGTCATGATTTGCGAAGAGACGCCTGCATACATATAGTCGCATGCGGCAGCCCCAACCCACCCGTTGTTATTTCGTTCTACGGGGACAGGTTAAGGAACGTATCGCCAGACGAGAGGAACATAGCAGCGTGGATAAAAAAAGTATTGGCATCAAAGAAACGGAATCCCGGGATACGCATACGCAAAATCAGTTTTCAGCAGTTAATCGCAGAGTTAGCATCCGAAGGGAATTTCTTTTATATCCTGCATGAAAAAGGAGGGGATATAGCACGTGTAAAGTTAAAAGAGAAACCTGTATTTGTCCTCGGCGACCACATAGGACTGCCGAGAAAAGAAGAGAAGTTTGTTGAGCTATTTGAACACGAGAAAATATCGCTTGGCACTACGTCTTATCTCGCATCGCAATGTATCACCGTGCTGCATTATGAAATGGA
>CAZXYJ010000013.1:0-13823 GCA_964644925.1 uncultured Halobacteria archaeon
TCTGGCTCTTTGAAAGCACCGAGCCGAATGCCTCTGCTGGTTCTCTTCCAAATATTGTATTTCCACCTACCATCTTTTTTTTCCCATATCCTCCCGCCGCGGCGATGCCTTAGTATTGTATATTTATTATACATACCCGCAAGATAAAAATATCACCCGTTAGTTCAGATTCAAGTTCAAATCAAATAAGGACAATGAATAAAGAAGACTACGTGGCGAGAAGTGCGCAATTGGCATTGCTCCTTGAAGTATCGGCGTATCCCAAACCCGGTAACGTGAGTCGAACGCGCGATTTTGAAGATACGCACTATGAGCATTTTCTCGCATCTTCAGTTGCCGTGTATCCCGTTTTGCGAGAAGCAGCTGCGAGCGACAACGGAGTGGGGCGATTGATAAGGAGAGGAGTAGCAGAAAGCATGAAGTGGCAGGCAGGAGGGAATACGCACTTCGGGGCACTGCTTTTGCTGATTCCCTTAGCGATGGCTGCGGGAGCTTGCGAGAACCATAACACTGAGGAGATAAAACGAAAAGCGAAGGAAATCATGCACAACACAGGCGTAGATGACGCAGTAGAACTTTATCGCACGTTTCCCGAGGCGAAAGTAAAAGTGAGCACGAACGTGCCGGAACTCGACGTGATGAACGAAGCTTCGATAACCGAAATAAAGGAAAAGAAACGGTCTTTGTACGAGATACTTACGATTTCCGCTTCTTACGATTTGATTTCTCGTGAATTGGTCCGCGGGTTTGATAAAACCTTCTCGTATGCCACAGTTTTAGCAAATTTTGCCCGCGAGATGCGTATAAACGATGCCATAACGCATACATATCTAAGGTTGCTTTCCGAGGAAGAGGACACATTCGTTAAAATGAAGTTTGGCGCGGAGAAGAGCGAATATGTGCAGGAGCGGGCAAAAGGTATTGTGAAGCGAGGATACGAGATTAAAGAGATAGAGGATTTTGATGGTGAGCTAATCGAGCAGGGGATAAATCCGGGGTCTGCTGCGGACATAATAGCCGCGGCGTTGTTTATTGCTATTCTTGACGGTTTACGGGTTTAGCTAACCACAAGATTACACAGATTTTCACAAGAAAAGAGAAAGTAAATTATAGACACAGATTAACACAGATAAATGATAAAAACCAACACAATAATGTTAAAATACAAATCTAACTAATATCGCGTGCCCCGCATCCTCTTCTTGTGTTAATCTCGTGGAATCTCGTGGTTTTTTTCGCTTCCGCTAAACACATACTAGATTTTGTTTATCAAATCCACGATTTCTGGAGCTGTGCAAATATCTACGGGTTTATTACCTGTTAAGTCACAAATTAGTGCGGTTAATACCTTCGTTTCCTGTTCTTCGCCCATATTTGCGCCGACGCCAACTCGGTAATACTTGCAGCCCAATACCAGTGTCGGTATGTAACCATCGCTATATTTCGCAAATATATCTCCATCCGCGGTAGAGTTGGCATTATCATGGAATGAAATGTATCCTTCGAACTTTGACGTTACATTCACTACTACAGGATGTTCCCATTTACAGCCTTCGCACATTTCCTCGCCAAAGAAATAAACAATCGGTTTTCCATCTTCTGTGCAGATTTCGTCACCGCTTACCATGAAATCACCGATGGTTGTATTCTGCTGCTGCTCTCGTGCACGATCTTCCGCTTCCTTCTTCTGCTGCTCGATTGTCTCTTCAAATTCTTCTATGTCCATTCCACCTAAGAATAACAATTTCCCGTCTTTCGTCATATATGATTCCACTGTTTCTGATTCCCCCATCGCTGATATATTAATCGCTATTTTATACAGGTTCGCATTCTCTACCTCTGTTACATTTATTAGTGCAATATCAACGCCGGGTGGGAGACGAAAATACCCCGAATAATTCGAGATAAAGCCCGTAACCTTATTTCCCGCTTCTTTGGAAGCTAATACATCTCCAGCACTAAAACCCTGACTTTGAACTTGAGGGAAACCAAAAGCCCCAACAGCAATTCCTATTATTATGCCTATCATCAATCCAACGGCTAAAATACCAATGTATCCTGCCTTCATTCCCGTTTCTCCGGGTTTCCCCTCACTCTCGCTTTTATCTTCACCTGACATTTGACAACTGTTAATAGTTCAAATTTCAAGACTATATAAATAAACCCAGCGTAATTTTTACCTCAAGATATTGAGTAAAGTAATTTAAGATATGGAGAAAAATTCATACGATTTCGAATTGGGGAAGATAGAAGAGTTAATAAAAGAAAGAGGGGCGAGAAGGGTAGGACTGCAGCTTCCCGAGGGTATCAAAACAGTGGCGACTGATATTGCCACTGAGATATCAAAAGAGACGGGAGCAGAGGTGATAATATCCGGGAACTCGTGCTATGGCGCATGCGACATAGATGAGAAACTGATGAGAAATGTGGATACGCTTTTCCATTTTGGGCACTCTGACACTTTTTCTTTTTACAAAAGAAAAACTGTGCTAAAAGAAAACTATCAAAAAAAAGTTGTTTTTATAGAACTTCGAAGCGGGGTTGATGTAAAGCCGGTGGTGGAAAAAGCCATAGCGGAAATAAAAGGAGATACAGTAGGATTAACCGCGACGGTGCAGCACGTTCATGCATTGAAAGAAGCTAAAACATTACTTGCCCGTTTTGGAAAGAAAGCGATAATAGGTAAATCTCGCTTGAAGTATGATGGGCAGGTATTGGGCTGTGATTTCTCTTCTGCGATGGGCACCTGTGAAGAGATTCTGTTCATAAGCAGCGGGGGGTTTCACCCTGCGGGAATCGCATTATACGCGGGTAAACGAGTAATTGCCGCTGACCCGTTCACGATGCAAATCAGGATATACGAAGCAGAAGAACAGAGGAAGAAGCGGTATCTCGTGATAGCCCGCGCTTTGGATGCTAAATCAGTGGCGATAATTGTGGGTATGAAAAGTGGACAGTTTGAACTCGGCAAAGCAATTGAGTTGAAGAGGAAGACGGTAGAAAAAGGGTTAAATGCATATTTGATTACGATGGATGAGATAACAGAGGATAATTTACTCGCATTCAACGTGGATGCATTTGTAAATACTGCATGTCCAAGGTTGGTAGAGGATTTTACACATTTCAAGAAGCCAGTTCTTTCTATAAAGGAGTTTGAAGTGGTTCTCGGTGAAAGAAGGTGGGAAGATTGTTTCGTGTTGCCGTAGAGTTATTATAAAAATTTTATGCGTTTACGTATCTATAATTCCAATATAAAAACATAAAAAAATGCGACTTGGCATCATTGGAGGGACAAGCCTGTTTGGCACGAAGACGGAGTTTCTTGAAGCGGCGAATGAACGAGAAGTGGATACAAAGTATGGCACCGTTTACCTTATCTTTACTGCTGATGTTGTCTTCATCCCGCGGCACGGTAAGACGAGAAACATCCCGCCACACAGGATAAATTACAAAGCTTATCTGGCAGCGTTTCGGGATTTAGGCGTAGAGAACATCATAGGAGTTACCTCTGTCGGCAGTTTAAAACTGGACATAAAACCACAGTCCTTAATTGTGCCTCATGACTACATAAGTCTGTGCAGCATACCCACATTTTACGATGACGAACTCGTGCATGTTACGTCGGGATTGGACGAGCAGTTGAGAACGGCAATAATAGAAGTGGTAACGGATTTCGATGCTGCGGTTATCACAAGGGGCGTTTATTTCCAGACACCGGGACCCCGGCTCGAAACCCGCGCGGAGATAGATTTCATAAGGAATTACGCGGATGTGATTGGAATGAACATGGCTTCGGAGGCGACACTCGCAAAGGAGTTGGGGCTTCAATACGCAAACATAAGCAGCGTGGACAATTATGCGCATGGCATAATCGCCGAAGGAGAAGAAGAATTGGATTACAAACAAATAGTTGAAGCAGCGGCTAAAAACCGAGAGAAAATGGAACTGCTGCTTATGAAGTTGATAGACGCTTTACAATAATAAATAGAAGGAAGTTTCATGAATTATACTTTATATACAAAAACAAACTGCAAAGTGCAAATCTAAATGAAAATAGGTATATTAGGTCCCGCGGGGACTTTTTCGGAAGACGCAGCAGAGTTGTGGCTAAAAGGTAGAAATGAGAATTTAGTCGAGATGAAATATTACGAGACGATATTTGACGTCTCGGAGAGTTTGTTACGAAAAGAAGTAGATTATGGGATTGTTCCTATTGAAAATTCATTGGAAGGTTCAGTAGGAGAGACGTTAGACGTACTTTCGAGTGAGAATAGAGAAGAGATACAAATAGTCGGGGAGGTTTTAGTACCGATAAATATTTGTCTGCTCGCTCAAACTTTTAAAAAAAGTTTGATCAAAACGGTGGTTTCACATCCTCACGCATTAGCACAGTGTAAGCAGTTCATACGGGAACAATTGAGGGGTGTGGAGGTGAAATCCGTGGACAGCACGGCAAGCGCAGCAAAAATAGCTTCGCAATCTGAAGAGATAGCGGCATTAGCGTCTAAAGCGGCAGCGCAGAAATATGGCCTCAATATATTGGAAGAGAACGTACAGAGTGGGGCACTGTCTCGCAAACCTGCAAGCCCTGAGAGAGGTTATAATGATAGCGTTACGAGATTCATCGTGCTTTCTTCTGCTGCTTCCGGTATCAAAACCGCACCCACACCCACAGGAAGGGACAAGACTTCTGTATTGATATATTTGAAGGATTACCCCGGTGCGTTATACGATGTCTTAGGCGAATTCGCTCAGCGAGGAATAAACCTTACGAAAATAGAGTCCCGGCCTTCTAAGCGTGCATTAGGCGATTACATGTTTCATATAGATTGCGAAGGGCATATAGAAGAGGAGAAGGTAAAAGAGACGTTAAAAGGCGTGGAGAGCAAAGTAGCAATGTTGAAAATCCTGGGAGCTTATCCGATAGCCAATAGCAATGAAAAATGAAAATTTTAGAAATGGAATGGGAGTGAATGATGTCTGAAGGGCATTTAAGAGAGGGGGAAATATTTGCAGATAAAGCGGTATTTCGCAGTACATATATTCCTGAAAATCTACCACATCGAGTGGAGCAAATAGCAACTCTGGCGGATATACTATCCACAGCATTAAAGGAGAAAGCACCCACGAATATTCTGATCTATGGTAAGACCGGGACAGGGAAGACCGCTACGGTAAAGTACGTAAGCAAACAATTAGAGGAAATAGCACAAACCAGTAATTGCCCCATTATATACATCAATTGTGAGCTATTCTATACTCAGCATCGAGTACTCGGTTATTTAGCAAGGGTTTTCAATAAACGTGTTCCAGTGTTTGGTTGGCCAACTGATGTGGTCTATTCAGAGCTTAAGGAAAGAATAGATACGGAAGATAGATATGTAGTTGTTATATTAGATGAAATGGACAAGTTAGTGACCAAAGAAGACGAAACGTTGTATAACCTCTTAAGGATAAACCGCGATCTGAATAAAGCGAGGGTAAGCGTAATAGGGATATCAAATGACCCGACCTTCTCAGAGCTACTGGACCAGCGGGTAAAATCTTCGTCGGGCGTGAAAGAGATAGTATTTCCGGCTTATAATGCCGACCAATTAAAGGATATTCTGACCGAGAGGGCAGCTATGGCGTTCAATTATTCTGCGCTTGACGACGCGGTGATACCGCTATGCGTTGCTCTTGCAACAAAACAGGATGGAGATGTAAAGCGTGCTCTTGACTTACTACTTATGTCAGGGGAAACTGCAGAGCGTTCGAAATCCAAAATGGTCAGTGAGGAACATGTAAGGATTGCAAATAAAAAAGTAGAAGATAGCAAAGTGGAAGTAGTAAAAACAATGCCGTTGCAACCAAAGATTTTGTTAAGTGCTGTGCTCACGCTAATGAGAGAAAAGAACGAAATATCTTTCTCTAGTGGGGAAGTTTATAATACGTATCGAGGATTGTGTGACCATTTAGGTGTGGAGGTGTTAACGCAGCGGCGTTTGGTTGATTTGATCTCGGAATTAGACATTTTGGAGTTGATAAACGCAGTGGTTGTGTGCAGAGGTAAACATGGAAGGACAAAAGAGATTTCACTAAAGGTGCCAGAAGAGTTAATCCAACCTGTTTTATTTGCAGACCATGAGCTTAAAGCGTTATCTAATGCTAGAGTTAGGGCATAAAGTGTTATGAAAATCCTTGTTACCGGCGGAGCGGGATTCATAGGTTCGCATGTGGTTGATAGGTTAATGGAGATGGAGAAGAACCACGAGGTAGTAGTTCTCGATGACCTGAGTTCAGGTAACGAGAATTTCATAGCTCCACACAGGGGTAAACAAGATTTCCGGTTTCATAAAGTAGACATCCTGCATGAGGACATAAGCCCATTTTTTGACGGTGTAGAAGAGGTTTGGCATCTTGCTGCCAATCCCGAAGTGCGAATAGGTGCAGAAGATACAAGAGTTCATCTGGAGCAGAACGTCATTGCAACCTACAACGTGCTGGAAGCAATGAGGGCGAACGGCGTGCGCAGGATGATTTTTACGTCCACATCCACCGTTTACGGCGATGCTGATAAACTACCGACACCAGAGGAGTATCTTACAATTCCCGTTTCGTTATATGGCGCGTCGAAACTCGCCTGTGAAGCTTTAATCGCGGCGTACTGCCATACCTTTGATATACGTGCCCGGATATACCGGTTTGCGAACGTTATAGGCAGGAGGTCTTCGCACGGCGTAATCTACGACTTCATAAATAAGATAAGAAACAACCCGGAAGAGCTGGAAATCTTAGGCGATGGGAATCAAACAAAATCGTATATTTACGTGGATGATTGCATAGACGCGATGGTGGGGGGTTTACAAGCAAACGAAAACGCAAATGCCGGGGAAGAAACAGGAGTGGAGGGTTATCCAACAGCCAAAAATAGAGTGAATATTTTCAATATAGGCACCGACGACATGACAGCGGTGAAACGAATTGCTGAGATAGTGTGTGAAGAGATGCGGGTGTCTCCAAAACCGAAGTTCAAATTCACGGGTGGTAAAAGAGGCTGGAAAGGTGACGTGCCCATTATGCTGCTTGACGCTTCGAAATTGAATGCACTGGGCTGGAAACAGAAGTATAATTCGGAAGAGGCGGTGAGGAAGGCAGCAGTGGATTTGGTGGAGGTGTAAAAGCCTGCATGTTTTAGGGTTTTAGCCATGCCACACCCGAATAGATTCGGGTGCATCCTCCTTGTGCTATCTCTCTATGTTGCTTCATATTTAATTTAAAATCTTTTTTGCTTTTTCTTAAATCTCGCGCTTTCCATCCAAATATAAACAGGATAAATTGCATTTACGAATCTATAAGCACCTCTACCAATTTCCAAGTCGCTTTCTATTATGCCCAATTCTCTCATTTTTATCAGAAAGTTGTTGAATACTTTTTTTTCTGATTCGGTAAGCGTAGCTTCTACATCTTTCTTTTTGAAATTTTGAGAAATAGGCCCGGTCTCACCAAGTTTTCTCAGAATTGACATATATCGCTCGCTTCGAATGCCTCTGTAAACCTTTGGGTCAAGGTACTTTTTCCCCACTGCTTCTGCTGCGTTAGATATCCCAGCAATGGCATCAACTTCGTCTATCACAGTGTCATCGTCTGCCCAAAAAGTGGCGTCACCTATCTCGTGCATTAAAAGAGGCAGCCCACTGGAAAATTTCACCATGAGTTCCATAGCGTCGGGTTCAACTTTTATGCCCGCCTTCTCAAATGCCGTGGATAGAAAACCTTCCACTTCTTCATCAGAAAGTTTTTCTATATCCACCACCCGGAATATTCGCATAAGTGATGGCTGAAGTGTAGATAGTTTATCTCGTTTTTCTGGTAGCCCGGTCAGCATGATAAAAACAGGAAAATCCGTATAATGCGTTGCCACTTCATCCGCAAAACTTTTATACCAATTTGCAAAATCCACTTCCTCAGCCAATCCATTAATGTCATCTAATGCGATGAATAAACCCCTCTTTTCCTCTTTTATCTTTTTCAATAAATTGTTGAGAACCTCAGGGAAATTCCTCACTAAATCCTTTAAATCTTGTTCTGGAGGATTAAAACTAACAGAGATACCAAAGAGACCCACTTCCTTGATGTACTTCCCAAAGAATTGGGAAATATGCTTAAACCACGCTTCCTCTTTTGTCTCTTTTAACAGTTGATCAAGAATATGATGCACCATCTCTTCCAGAGTAGATACTCCACCTAAAAAAACATGAATGGCGAGAATATTTCGCTTTGTAGCAACGAAATGGCGGAGAAAAGCAGCAAGTGAACTCTTTCCTATGCCTCTATCCCCTGTTAAGAAAACGTTTTCTTGTTTACCTGACGATGCTTGCTCAACGTAACGGCTAATTTCGGTAATCTGCCCTACCCTCCCTATAAAAAGTTCAACCGGCACAGGACTACCAGGTGTAAATGGGCTGTTTTCTTTGGTATTCATGGAGCTTCCCTTTTATTATATATATTCCTTGGATAGTTAAAGTTTGCAATGCACATATAAAAGCTTTTTTATGCATCAGATACAGCCAGAAATTACGCCTAACTGATCTAATGTTAATAAATCTGGGAATATCTCTGACGAGTTTGTTGATAAAACGTTTCTTAAAAGTTTTGTGATAGCACGACGAAGCCCAGAGATGATCGGGACACCTTTTCTTAAGCTGCTAAAATTCGTGTTTCTTTGGTAAAGCGCTTTTTCTTAAAGAAAGATTTTTTCGGCTTTTAACTCGTTTAAATCGTCGTCAAACCCTTCTTTTCCAATGCCAATGCGTTTATACCACAAGAGCGTTTCCATATATACCACCTCTGAGATATGCGTTTCAAAACGGTCTCTATTAGAAATCAGCCAATCAATAAACTTCCTGTTTTTAAAAACCGTGCTATCTAACCCTGCTTTCAAATTTCTATCCCCCATCTGCGAGATATAACCTCAAAGACATCCGTCTTTGCTTCTTCAATAATCTTTGCCCGTTGCGCTAATCGCGTGTTTGAACTCCTGAGTTCCTCAGATGCTTTTTCCATGATTTCGGTAGCCATTTTAAAGAATTATTTTAAGTTCTATATGTTTAAATACCTTTGGTTATGTTCTGCGAGAGGTTGGATATATAGCTGAATAAAAAGCCCCAACCACGCCACCCAGCAATGAATTCTGTGGCATTCCCTTTGTTTCGCTTCATTTCAAAAACCAAAACTTCCTCAGAGCTTTAATAACGTCCTTAGCTGACAGGATAGGAAGCTTTGGCATATTTTTCTACCCTCAATGTCTAAGAAGGAGGTTTTATGATCCCCATGGGCTAACTCCATAAGAATCTGATAATGTTCTTCCAATCCTTTTTTCAGATTTTTAATCGCCTCTTCTTCTGCGCTCTGTTTGTTTTAAAAATTCAGAGAGGGATACTTTCGGCTTTTGATGCTCCTGTCGTTGCCTTCTTTCCTGCCTTCTTAGAATTTCAAGGATTTCTTCAACTATGTCTCGTGTATCTCTGGATGGTGAAAGTTTCTCTGGTGGTTTTGCTACAATATCCTCAAGTTTTGCTTCTAATTCCGTCCAGTACGTATCAAAAGTTGAATCTAATAGCTTTTCACCAAGCGAATGCTCTCCCGATTTCTCTACCTCTTTGTTAATCGTATCCATTAGCTTTCGAATATCCTCCTTTTCGAATGTAGTGTGTTGAAACGAAGCAAGAGGCTCCTCTATATCTGTGGATTTTAGGTCTTTATAATTTCAGATAGTTTCTTTTTATATATAAATACCTACCAACTCAAAGTAGTTGATAGCTTTTCGTATATTTCCAGAACTATTGGTCATCCATCCACAGATAAAATTTGTAAATCTGCACAAAAAATCAATCGTGCAAAGTACTCATTAATTTCCTTCAAGATGCTTACTTAGTGTGAAAGACAAATGACATCCAGGATATCCCTCTTCTCTCTCATCCTCGTGACAAAGCTATTTATGCTTTCGATATGTCCATAATATTTTTCTTTTGTCTTTTTCACGTTAAACTCCAGCTCAAATTCATCCTCATTGAAATATATGATTGCATTCTTCCGAAGAACCTCTCTTCTAAGTACTTTTATGCCCACGTTCTGGTATTTTTCTGAAAGAGTCTTTTTGAAGATGGAAATCAAGTTGTAGGCGATGAAGTTGAAGTAAATCGTGCATTTCACGGCGTTTATCTTTGTACTTCTGCTGGGTAATTTGTTTAAATACCAGTAGCTCTTCTCTTCTTTGAAGAAGATCTCAACGCCCCACCGATTTCTGTGCTCGTCTATGACTCCCTTTGCAGAGCAGAGAGAGGCGGGTATGTTCGTAAGCCAGATATCTATGCTCTTCTTACCCTTCTCTTTCACGGCAATTGCTCTCAATCTCTTTTCGCAGTTAGTGACGTCCACCATCTTCTCTGCGATTTTCACTGGCTCTTTCAGTGCATCTCGTTTCGCTTTCGCTCTCTTCCCGCGCTCGGTCTTTGGCTGATATTCTTTTGGCGATGCTAATACCTCTTCGACGTATTCCTCCACCGGGATCTCGTTCACCTGTTCTGCCACTTTCGTGCGCTGCTTGCCTCGACAGACGAACTGGATGTAATTTTTATTCAGCCAATCGAAATGCTCTCCGTCATAGAAGCCCCGGTCAAATATGAAAAGCTTTTATCCCTTCTATCTGGACGTTTTCACGGATAAACCTGAGCAGTTGGACAAAATAAACGTCTAAATCATCACCGATTTTATTCACAAATTTCGTGACATCGGATTCGTGAGGGACACCATTATTAAATCCCAATGCCATAGCCCAGCCTTTGTGCTTTTCAAGAAACTTTCGACACATCCTGAAAAAGCTTATACCGCTCTTTGGATTATCAACGCCCAGTTTCACCGCCAAAAAAAACTGCGAGTTCTAAGAAGAAGCGTAATCCACCGAACTTGTGCGTGTCATAGTGAAAATCCCCTAAATCTTCCTCTGAAAAGAAGAAGAATTTCAAATTATATTAGCAAAATGCTATATATAAACAATATGCGTGGAATATATTTATGGAAATGCGATTATTTATCAAAAAGAAACCAAGTGAAATTTTAAAGTAACATAAAGGTGTGTCTGAGTGTCCCACCTTCGCTCTAAACTCAACCGTTAATAATTTTCGGAATGACTATAGTTTTTTTTTGCTCACTTCACTACCCCTATTATTTGCATTTGAATACGTCACCAGAGCTCGTATACCGTTTGCATCCAGAAACCCCTTTGTCATCGCTGTGAGTTCCTTTGCTCTTTTCTCACCTTCTACTATCGCATACGTTGTGGGACCAAAAGATGACATTCCGTGACCTAACGCATGAGCATCGAAGAAGCTGAACAGCCCCCTTATTATGTCGTGCTGAAGTCCCACCTCTATTCTCTTGAACCCTACCTGCTGCAGCGCGGTTAAACTCGCAGCAAAAGTATCTATATCCTTCTCAAGCACGGCAGGCAGAATCCGCATAAGCACTATCCTGCTGATTTCGCCTACCTCTTCGCTTTTTATGGGACAATATCGCGTGAAAATGTCCACCTCTTCAGGTCCGTGTGCGCCCCGCTTCACATCGGGTATCGCGAGGACAAAGAACCAGTTTTCAGGGAGATGATGCTGGAACAGAACGGGAGCAGGAGAAACCGTTGATGCCGAAGAAGGCAGGAAACTCGTTTTTAGCTCGCCGTTTTTCTGTTTCTTCATGCTTTTAGCCTCAGCCTTCTGAAAGGCATGTCCCCCATCCAAGATGAACCCACCCTTAGCGAAAGCAGCAGTGCCTATCCCCGAAGTGCCGCCTCTACCCACCAGTTTTGCTAATTCCACTGCACTATAGCTTCTGTTTTCCAGCACGGATATTGCTTTTGCTATGCATAACGACAATTGTGTCTGCGAGCCCAAACCCACGTGCGATGGCAGGGGCTTCAGAATCTTTACACGGTAATGTCCCCTTAGCTCTGGCTCTATTCGACTTCGTATCCGATCCAATACAGGAACGACTGCTTCGGGGTTTTCTTCACGCTCAACCGTCTTATCAACTGCGGAGACCTCTATTGTCAACGAAGGCTCGTTTAATGCCACTCCTATTCCACCATCCACTCTGCCGAGCTCGGCGTTCAGGTCTATAAGTGCGAAATGGAGTCTGCTCGGCGAAGTTATAAGAATTGCGGTCATTTTGACAGCCGGATTTTTATGTGTGTGATTTTACGGTATTCGAATAAAAAGCAGCGATAGTGTTTAAACTTTTGATGAGCTAAATATTTAAATACTTCGAGAGCGAAATAAAAAAATGCAAAACGATATAGAAGACCAAATAAAAACCGCTACAGCAATAATAAAAAACGGCGGCATGGTGGTTTACCCTACAGAAACGGTATATGGATTGGGAGCTGATGCGTTCTCCGAAGCAGCGGTGCGGAACGTATACAAAATAAAAAGAAGAGCCGTTACACAACCTATTTCCATCGCTGTTTCTTCCTTCGAGATGCTGCGCGAAGTTGCGGATATTGATCCTGAATGCTTTGAAATCATAGCCGAACTGCTGCCCGGACCTGTCACGATATTGCTCAGGAAAAAGGACGTTGTGCCTGCCATTTTAACCGCGGCATCGGAGGTCGTCGGCGTGAGGTTCCCGGATAATGAAATCGCGACCCGCATAATAAAAGAAACGGGACCTATAACCGCGACCAGTGCGAATGTGTCAGGTAGAAATCCGCCGACCTGTATAGAAGAAGTGGAAGTAGAACTAAAACTAAAAGTAGATTTATTTGGTATTATTATAAATGGAGGTAAGTGTAAATATAGTATGCCGTCCACCGTGGTGGATATGTCGAAGGCGGGGGCAACGGCAAATAAAAAAGGGGAAATCAAAATAAAAAGAAAAGGAGCATGTTATGACCGAGTATTGCACGTCCTGCGGAGTAAAGCTGTTGGAGAAAGGCTTCACCGTTTTTCTGTGCCCTAATTGCGGAAAGGCGGAAATAGGTAGATGCGCGAAGTGTAGAAAGCAAAGTAATTTATATAGGTGTGAGAAATGTGGTTTTATAGGACCGTGAACTAAAAATGAGATGGCAAGGTAGGTCAAAGCGGAAATGCACAGGGGGAAGGCTCCACGCTCATCGTAGAAAGAAGGAGCATGAAGCCGGTAGACCCGCGGCAGATACTACTGTTGGTGCTGTACGACGGAAAAAAATACGAACGCAAGGAGGCAACGAGAAAATGCGGCTGTACAGATGCGAATTTGCAAATGTCGCAGACGCAAAAAGCGGAACCACGAAAAGAGTTAAGATAATGGCTGTGAAAAGCAATCCTGCAAATCCCTTCTTCGCAAGGCGGAATATAACCACGAAGGGCGCGGTGGTAGAGACTGAAATTGGCGATGCCGTCGTTACAAGCAGACCGGGTCAGGATGGGTTGGTGAATGCGAAGCTGATTTAAAAAATATATAAGGGAACATCCGGGCTGCATCACCAGTGAAATAACAGAAAATTTGAGATTAGACCCTGCTCTTGTTGTAGAAACGTTGGATCTTCTTGAAGAAGAAGGTAAAGTGAGGGGAGAAGAAGTTGAATGACGGAGCGAGCTGATGAGGAAATCTATTATTTTATAAGATGTACAAATTAATAGGCACCATTTCCGGTGACGTTGAACTGCATGAATTTGATTTCACCGTTACCGACGCGGTAAGAAGCAATGAGTATATAAAAGTATGGAACGACGAATTAGAAGGATGGGTGCTGGGTAGAGTAGTATCAATAGTAGATGCGGCGAAAAAGATCGCTACTGCGGAGATTATCG
>CAZXYJ010000013.1:13923-15161 GCA_964644925.1 uncultured Halobacteria archaeon
AGAGTAGTATCAATAGTAGATGCGGCGAAAAAGATCGCTACTGCGGAGATTATCGGCTATAAAGACGGAAGAGGGTTTTTAATGCAGCCGAAGAGCACGCTATCACGTGACGGGAAGGTGTTCAAGGCAGACCAGGCATTCATCACCGACATCCTGGGACTCAAATCAGGTGGTATCTATTTAGGTATGCTTGACGGACGCAATATACCGGTGTACCTGAAGAAGGAAGAACTTATCCAGAAACATTGCAGCATATTAGCGAAAACGGGCAGCGGGAAATCATACACTGCTGGCGTGCTAATAGAGGAATTGCTCGATAAGAATGTCCCGTTGCTTATAATTGACCCTCATGGTGAATACCTCTCACTGAAATACGAAAACAGGAATAAAGAAGAGCGGAAACAAATGGATAAATTTGGCATCGCACCAAAAGGGTATGCATCTAAAGTTGTCGTCTATACGCCCTCGAATTTCTCTATAAATCCCGCTGCTGATAAATTGTTCCGGATAGATGGGATAAACCTGAGTGTGAACGAATTATATGACCTGTTTCCACTGTCTGATGCGCAATTGGGCGTTTTATACCAGTGTATAAACGGAATAAAGGCGAAGAAAGAGTTTTACACGATTGAGGACATCATCAAAGGTGTATCCGAGAGCACAAGCAGCGCAAAGTGGAGAATTGTTCACTACTTAGAGAGAATTCGCGAGACCGGTATATTATCCGACAGCCCCACACGCATAGAAGATCTCGTAAAGGTAGGAAAGACAGCAATAATAGATATGAAAGGTGCGGAACCGCAATTACAGCAGATGATTGTGTATCGAGTATGCAAAGAAGTTTTTGAAGGCAGGAAGATGGGGAAGATACCGCCTTTTATGCTCGTTATCGAGGAGGCGCACAACTTCTGCCCTGAGCGTGGATTTGGAAAAGCTGTCAGCTCCAATATTTTGAGAACTATCGCTTCAGAAGGCAGGAAATTCGGGCTCGGTCTGCTGGTCATTTCACAACGACCTGCTCGTGTGGATAAAAACGTTATTTCGCAGTGTAATACACAAATAATCCTGCGTGTAACAAATCCAAACGACATCAAAGCGTTGAGCCGCGGTCTGGAGTTCATGAGTGCGGAGATGGAGGAGGAAATCAAAAGAATACCGCAGGGTGTTGCTCTTCTTTCGAGCACGAGCATAGAAATGCCCGTATTGGTTGATATACGTGTGAGGCAGAGTGAACATGG
>CAZXYJ010000014.1:0-13191 GCA_964644925.1 uncultured Halobacteria archaeon
GTATGAACACATAAAAAGTTGTATATCCCAGGGGTTTTTCAAAATTCTCTATAATTTATTTTGCAGGATATACAATATATTCTAAAGTGTGTTTGGGATCATTTATATTGTGGTGTGATAATTAGATTGTGGGACAGCCTCAAAAAGCAATAAAAAACCTGCTATTGTTTCTTTGGTAAAGCTTTCTTTTAAACCCTTACAGGGTTTTCGGGGTCGTGGGGCGGAGCCCCACCTAAAGAAAGGTTTGTTATCATCGTCCCAGAGCCCGTTTCGGTAAGCACCTCTTGCAATATCGCGTGGGTTTTCAATCCAATAATATGTGCGCTTTTAACGCCATGCTCTACCGCAGCTATGCAGGATTCTATCTTCGGTTTCATACCCTCGGTTATAAAACTCTCTTCCAGAATGCTTTTTGCCTCTGATAGGGTCAGCGTTGGTATCAAACTGTTTTCATCGTTTATGTCTCGTAACACTCCTCTCACCGGCGTTAAAATGATGAGCTTCTCCGCGTGCAGACCGCATGCCAGTTCACTCGCACCGTGGTCTGCATTAATGTTAAGCAGAGTGCCTTCTTCGTCTGCGCCTATTGGATAGATTACCGGGATATATTCATTTCGTGTAAATAATGCGACAAGTTCACTGTCAACCTTTTCTATGCTGCCAACAAATCCTAAGTCCGGATGTTGTATTTTTCTTGCTGTAAATAAATTCCCGGAAACGGCAGAGATGCCAATTGCTTTACCTCCTTTTTTATTTATATTCCAGACTATCTTTTGGTTAAAATCCGATAGTACTGCCTGGACAACCTCAAGCGTATCTTCATCGGTAACTCTTAATCCATCAATAAATCTCGGCTCTAAACCAAATTTGTCCATTATAGACGATATTCTCTTCCCTCCACCGTGAACAACGACCACATTTATGCCTGCTTCGTATTTTAACGTGATCAAATCGGAAATTACCAGGTCCATTATGCCTTTATCCGCCAATACTTCACCACTGAATTTTACCACAAAAACTTTGTTAGCGAACTTCGTTGCATAATACAATGCTTTTTCTAAGTCGTCTCTCACTTTTTCGTTTTCCCCTGCTCTCATGTTCACTCCTCCGTCTTGAATTCCTCCATGCTTATCTCTCCTCCCTCCTTCTCCATCAGCTTCTCTACTTTGTATCCCGCTTCGTCTAACTTCGTATTGCAAAATTTGCACAGCTCCATACCCTCCTCGAACATTTTCAGTGACTCTTCCAGAGGAAGATTCCCTTCTCCTAATGTCTCTGCTATGGTTTCTAACTTTTTCATCGCTTCCTCGAAAGTTATTTCTTTTTCTTCCATTTTACCTAATTCTTTTTTAAGTTCCTTTTATATTTTATTTTTTCTCCTTAAGTGTTGTAAGACCCTGTTCAGCATATTTCAAATCGCTTTTGAATATGCACAAGCCACCTTTCATAATTGCTTCAAATAACCGCATTGTACGCTCTTTCTCACCAACCAGAAGGTCACAATCACAAGTATGTTAGTCGAGTTAGTCGAGTTGGTCCAATCTGGTTATAAAATTCGGATTTTCTACCATTCTCCCACTCGCCTTTAAATTGACTGATTTCCGTAATGGAAAAACGATATTCACAAGTATTAGAAATTTTAATCTTATTTTCACGTAACCTATTCAAATAATATTCTGCTCTTCGCGCAAAGTCATATCGCTGTAAAACTTGTTCAAATGCCTCTTGCGAAAAGACAACTCCTTCTGAAATCTCGTGGGCTTTGTTTTTAATAGGATCTGGAGGGAAGAGTTTTTTACCGCCATCGAATAAGTCATAGATTTTTTGTGAGCCCTCTTTGCTATGATGGAACAACATTTTATGTGCTGAAAAGTTTTCTCCTTTGCGTAACTTAACTGCGTAGGCTTTTTGATTGCCTGGTCGAGGGAAAGGTTGCAATCCAACAATTTCTAACTTTGGTTCGGTTACTGGGATAGATCTATAAACAAGTGCTGGAGTTTTCATTAAAACACCAGGCCCATTTTGACTTGATACGGGAATGTATCGTTGTTCTGATTTACAGTATGTACAGACAGCAAAGAAAGCAGCAATATATGGATCAGAAGTGACATCTAAATAGTCAGTGGCAAGCTCATAATGCTGAGCCAATCCCGGAAAACTAATATGAATTCCATCCTTTTGAATATCCAGAATAGCAGGGTGTTCTCTTAAAACGAGTTCAAATTCGATTTGTCGCAACCGAGCACTGAATATGTCAATTTCACTGGGATTATTTAGATAAATCTTTGCTAGGCATGGCGAATCGTCTTTGGTTTGTCCGCGAAAAAGATTCAAGTTTTGATTTCCAGGAGGCAAGCCGATTGTGCCGTCAGGTACTTCGACCGGAATAAATTTTCTCGTGTTTGGAAAAATCACACTCCGATATAAGTCAGCACGAGTGCTTGGAATGCTGTTTAAGAAATGCTCTTGATTTCTTTTTTCTTCCTCAATGCCTTGAAGCACCTCTAATATATTGCCATAGATGTTTGACATAGTAGTAACACCCTTAATGGAATGAGTATATTTCCTGCCACCTAACGACTCTTTGTTTTTTCATAAGCCTAAACTACCTATTCTATCCTACCCTCTTTCATTAACTCTTCAACGATTTCATGCACCATCTTCAGGTCTAATCCCAAATCATTTGACACCTCATACATATACGCATTTTCATGACCCTTCAAATAATCCTCTACCATGCCTTTAGCCTCCAAATAAGAAATATCCTTTAGCACCACTACCTTTTCTACAATTTCCTCTGCCTTACCCTTTTTAATTTCTTCGAGTTCCTTTCTTAATTTTACTCAACTTGCATAATTTAAACTTTTTCCATTGCAAATCTTTCTCTTTGAAAGAAAGGTTTTTTATTGTATATAAAGTATAACTTCTACCTATTTGGGACGCAGATTTACATGGATTTACGCAGATTTATTTTTGTTTAACCGTGTTTGTTGATTCTTATCATCTGCGTTAATCTGCGTCCCTAATTTATTTTCTGTTTTCTTGACCTTCTTTCCCCCTTCTTCTCCTTTACTTCCGAAACGGCCTCACCGTCACTAAACAATATCCTCAACGCATCTCCAATCGCAATATCCCGGACACTCCTTACTATTTTGCCTTCGGGCAATCGCGAACATATACTATACCCTCTCTCGAGGATTGCATGAGGGCTCAAAGCGTCCAGTTTGCCAGTAAGAGCCTGCAAACTTTTCTTATGCAATGCGATGAGGTGCGTTATTTCCGCAGTTATGCTTCGCTTTATTTCATCTACCGTTTGCCGATATTGGTTTATCTTCTCCATAGGCGTTCTAAACAAGATATTTCGCTCGATGCTCTCCAACTGCTTCCTGTGGTATTCGATCGCTTTAAAAGCATTCTGCTGCATTCTCAACTTCAAAGAACTCAAATTATTCTCGATTTCGCGTTTATCAGGCACAGCCAATTCCGCAGCTTCGGACGGTGTTGCCGCTCGCAGGTCCGCAACAAAATCAGCGATTGTAAAGTCGGTTTCGTGCCCCACCGCGGATATTACGGGAATCTCAGATGAGGAAATCGCTCTGGCGACCGCTTCTTCGTTAAACGCCCACAGCTCTTCTATTGAACCTCCTCCTCGCCCCACTACCAGCACGTCTATTTTCATCTGTTCTGCATTCACCCGGTTCATCAGCCGAATGGCATTTACTATCTGCGGAGCTGCTTCTTCTCCCTGCACCGCAACCGGCGCCAGCAAAATATGCACGTGCGGGAATCTTCTCCTCGTGATGTTCAATACATCGCGAATAGCAGCACCGGTGGACGAGGTGATAACGCCTATTCGGCGTGGGAACCCCGGTATCGGCTTCTTATAAGCGGCGTCAAACAAACCCTCTTCCTTCAGCTTCTTTTTTAACTGCTCAAATGCACGGTATAGCGCACCTATCCCCTCTTCCTGTATGTCATCCACGTATAGCTGGTACTTCCCCTGCCGCTCATATACACTTATACGACCCCTCGCTATCACGCTCGTTCCATCCACCGGAATAGATTTCAGCTTGCGATTCTTTTCCCTGAACATCACGCATCGCAGTTCCGAACGTTCATCCTTGAGCGTGAAGTATAAATGACCGGAAGTAGGCTGGCGGAGATTGGAAATCTCCCCTTTTACATAAACGTCCCTAAGCACCTCATCCCTGTCCAATTTCTGCCTTATGTATTTCGTGACCTCATAGACCGCGTATATGTGCGGTGTTTCTTTCTCTTTTACAATCTCTTTTAAATCTTCCTTGATTGTTTCTACTCCTCTTTTGCGTTTGTTTTTGCTTTCAGCACCAGACTTATTTTTATCTTCGGTTTTATCGTTGTCGTCGTCTAATTCCTTTTTCAAATGCAGAAAATCAGTTAATGTAATTCCCTTTCTTTGTTTAACATCCATTTGCCGATTTTATCCTTCCTCTTTTGCTACCAACTTTTCAATATTTTGTTTTCTATGTGTTCAGGTATTTATCTCGCCTTTAATAAAGGTATTTGCTCGGAAAGTTTGTGTTAGTATTTTTAAATATGGCTTTCGTATTTATTACTATTTAAACCGAAAACTTTTTAAATAGTATCTGCATAAAATCATAATATGTTATTTTTAGGGCAGAATAAAGCGAAAATATGAAAGAAGAAGGCGATGGAAAAGGAAGATAAAAGCATAAAATCGGCAACGCTGCCCCTTATGTGGTTAAAAGTTAAAACCTGAGGGGGCTGAAGCGCTAAAAGGCGAAGAGTAAAGAAGGAGGTGATGAAGAAAAGGGAAAGGAAAGCCAATGATAAAAAGGCTAAAAGAAAAAAATGAAAGACAAGAAAAATGCGCGGAAATCAATTGCGGTGATTCTGTTTGCGGTGATAATGATGGCAACGATAATGGTGATGGCGATAGCAGTGCCAGCGATGGCAGAGGGAGTTGTTGCTAATGCATCTTGCAATGATACCTATTGGGACAGCCAAATGTCTATCTCCCTTCCACGGCAACGGAATTTAATGTAACCGGCGAGCTGCCAGCAATGGCTAAGGGGGATGTTTGGGTGAGCAATGCTGATGAGATCAGGATCTGGCCTTCTGAGGCCCCTGGCCCCACCTGTTGGGATTGCTATGGAAACCCCTATCCCTCTACTGGTCCCAATTCTGCTACTTGGTTCCACTATGGCGGGGGTGGATGTGGTGAATGGAAAGTCTTTCCTGTTTCTCCCGGAATTCCTATTCGTATCGAAGGGCATGGGGATAGCTGTTCAGGCTGTGTCTTGTGGCACATAAACTATTGGTTAGACGATTATTATGGAGGGGAATGGCATCAGGTAGCCTATATAGATGGACCGGATTACAGAGGATGTACGCACAGTTATTCTTATACTCCTCAGGGTACCAAGATCAGAATACGAGCCACCAGTGGTTTTTATGTTGCAGTATACCAAGGGGGCATACCAGAGGATGTGGGAAAATAAGCACCGAACTTCTGGTTCGACTCAACCGAAGAACTGTATCCTTGCAGCCCATTCTTCGATGACAAAGACCTCAGCGGTGAAGACAACAAAAATGACTATTATGCGCTGAGCTTCGCTGAGAAGATGGATAACTTCTCGATATACTACCACACTGTTGATACTGGAGACGAGATAGTCTATGAGTACTGGTTCTACTACGCCTATAATAACTGGACAAACAAACATTACCATGACTGGGAGACGGTGTTCGTGTTCGTGGATAAAGCGACAGGAAATGTGACGAGGGTGGTGGCATCAGCTCATACAGATGTGGTGCCTAATAATGACTATTTCAATCCTCAATTTGAAGAAGGAGAGCACGCAGGCATACTTGTTGAGGAAGGTTCACATGCAAGTTGCACTGATAGGAATAACAATGGGCTCTTTGAGAGGGCAATAGACATAACTAATGGGTATATCCCTGAACCTGGTTTACCTCCATTTGCATGGGGAATATGGGATAGGGACCAAAATGATGTGTTACATGGATACAGAATCGCTCACGATAGCTATACTCCAAAAGAAATAACCAGTGATTTCATAAGTAAGTTTGGAGGATTGGAGAGATTCGATGATCCTACTTTAGGAATGCTCCCGGTAGAAGTGCCTATACTTGGTGGAATCTGCCTCATTCCTATCGGCGGAGAACCACCTACACATCCCTGGACTCAAACAAGATACGATGATGACCCGTATGATATTATACCGGTATTAGACAGTTTTATCACGGGTACTGTTTCTGGAAGCGATACAACCGGTGCGATAGTCGTCATTTTAAGTGACGAACCCTACTACACCTTCGCAGATGAAAACGGAAACTTCCGGATTAACAACATCCCCTATGGAGTCTATGATGCCGTAGTGAATTTAGATGGATACACATCATATAAACAGAGATTCATGCACGAAGGAAATACCAGTTTGGGTGTGAATGGCACCCTATACATCGTTCCAGAGTCAGAAGCTTTTAGAATCGAAGGTACTGTCACAGATGTAGAAGAGAACCTCGTAACTAATGCAACGATAAATGTTTACGATGAAAGTGGAACTAAGCTATTCACAACTTTAACGGATGAAAACGGCACATACTTGGTTACTGCATCAGCAGAGCATGTCTATACCGTTGAAGCCATTACAGATACTGAAGCAGGAATAGTTCATAACGTCTCTGGAGCAGTTGGAGCTATCACCAACGTTGACATAATAGTTATAACAGTTGTGAATCCTAAACTCTTAAAAGAGTGCAGCATAACAACACTGGAAGACGCAAAGACAGGTGATAAGAAGATAGACAAGGAAATAGACAGAATAATCGAACACATTGAAAAGAGCTTAGAGGATAAGAAGAACGGTTCGCTGTGGACAGATGACCGGCATCTTGTTGGTGAGCCAGAAGGTAAGAAAGTCTTCCACGAGGAGCATACGGCAGTAAAGCACATTCAAAAGGAGATTAACAAGACAGATACACCGGAAGAACTCAAAGTCGTCTATGAAGGGGTTATAAACGATCTTGTAGATGCAGACAAGTTACTTGCAAAAACCGCGATAGAAGATGCCAAAAATACACCTGTTCTCGATCCCAAGAAACAGAAAAAGGTTGATCATGAGATAACAAAGGCAGAAGAGGAATTCAGTAAAGCGTTAGAGGAAATATCAAAAGACAAGCCAGACAAAGCGATCAAGAAGTTCGAAAAGGCGTGGGAGCACGCACAGCATGCCATAAAACATGCACAAGAAGTACCAAAGGGAAAAGGGGGAGAGAAGTGAGTGATGTATATACGCAAAAAATAAAAGATTGAAAAGGATAAGGAATTTTTATTTAATTCCTTTCCTTTTTATTTTTTGAAAAATCCACAGGGCTTTTTGCGTAGATTTTAGAAAATGCTGAGAGGGAAATGAAATGAAAACATTCCAAGTAGAAATAAACTCTAAAGATCAATTGGGGGAAGATGGTCAAGTATCCCTATTCAAATGTATATCACTAAGTATTATTGGCTTTACTATTGGTGGATTTTTATGGGGTTGCTTAGTTGGACTCTATCGAGATCCTTTCCAAGAAATAACATTTAGCCTTATCGGCGGGTCTATTTTTGGCTTAGTCGGTGGTTTGTTTCTAAGCATTTTATCCAAGAAAAAACTCAAACTAATTATTTATACTACAATTGGATATGCAATTAGTGGAGTAATGATATTTTCTCCAATAGGTATGCTCTCAGGTGCTATTCTAGGTATTGTGGGGGTGATTCCAATTGGTTTTGGAATTATAGTAGGTGGAATGTTCATTGGCTTCGCACTTAAAAGGATAAAATTGTTTACGATATTGGGAGCACTGGGATATATAACGGGATATTTCATATTTGGATTATCACTAGCTTTGTTGCATTACGCACTCAATTTAAATATCGTTCCAATGTTTACTGGTTTAGGAATAGGCACAGGGATATTCTTAGGGCTGGGAATGTACCTCGCAGAAAAACAAGCTACCAACCCGCAAGAAGTGCCAAAGGGAAAAGGGGAAGAGTAAGTGAGTGATGCATAAACGCAAGGAAATAAAAGATTGAAAAGGATAAGGAATTTTCATTCCTTTCCTTTTTATTTTTTTTTGAAAATGATGAAAGAAGATAGAATAAACATGCTTAAATACATGTTAGCAGGAGCGGTTGGGTTTGGAATTGGAGGTGTTATTTGGGGTTTGTCAATCCCAACCACGGTACATTATGCAACTCCATTCACTTATACCATAGGAGGTATAGCCTTAGGCTCAATTGGAGGTGCATCATTAGCAGTGTTCTCTAAAGATATTAAAAAAATATTGAAATTTGCTCTATTCGGAACAATTAGTTTATTCATTGGATTTATAATCGAACTTATATTAAATTATCCACTTATTCTTTTCGGGTCCGTTTTCGTACATATGTTTTTGTTAGGTCCAGAACCATATAAATGGGAATTTCTATTTTATTTAAAACCTACACTCGCGGTTGGACAGTTAATTTTTGGTTTTGCACTTGTAGGCGCGATTGCAGGTTTTTTTTATGGTATCGCCTTGAAGAAAAGGATTCTAGCATCATCTGTGGCTGGAATGCTTGGGTTTGGAATTGGATCATTAATAGGACCTATAATTGGGAATCTGGTTGAAATAGCATCGGGCTCACTCTTGGCTGCTTATGTAACAACTTTCATGATTATAGGTGCGATTCTCGGTGCCTTCCTTGGAAGGAGTGTGTACCTCGCGGAAAAACAAACTATTACTCCAAAAGAGGAAGTGAGTGAACAACATGTTTGACTTCACAACCTTCAGTGAACCACCATACTACACCTTTGCAGATGAAAATGGGAACTTCATGCTAAACAACATTCCCTACGGAGTTCATGATGCCGTGGTTAACCTGGATGGACACGCACCATACAAACAGAGATTCGTACACGAAGGAAATACCAGTTTGGGCGTGAACGGCACCCTATACATTATCCCAGAGTTAGAAGCCTTCAGAATAGAAGGGACTGCTACTGACATAGAAAATAACATCGTACTTACTGCAACAATTAATGTCTATGATGAAAACAATACCAAGTTATTCACAACTTTAAATGTTGACCTAATTGACCTATCGGTTACGGATTTGCGCAGAAAACCTCACAGATACCCGCTATATTTGCTATATTCATTCCCCTAACCTCTTCACCCACATATCCTCATAAATAGGACCATTAGGCGTAAGCGTGCTGCGTTTTAATTTTAGCTCTTCTACAAGCATTGTCCCTACTTCTACATCATTCAGCGCGACTATCTTGTTCAAAAGCAGCCGTATTTCGGCTTGCGATAAACGCTTTTTTACCCTGCACAGCGTGACGTGCGCACCGAACCGCTTTTCAGGTGGGAATCCAAGTGCACTCAGCCCCGATTCTACTTCCTGCTGCAGCGCCTTTAATTCCTCCTCTCCCTTTTCCATTCCTATCCATACGACCCGTATGTTTCTTGCCTTTTCCAGCGAAGCTTCGGGAAAGAACCCCACACCCCGCAGTTCTATATCAAACGGTTTTTGAGTTATCTCTGCCAATGCAATTTTAATCTCTTCAACGCTATTCTCAGGAACGTCCCCCAGGAATTTTACCGTTTGATGCACCTGCCACGGATTCACGAATTTTAACTTTAGCCCCCCTTGTTTCTCTAAATCCACAAATTGCTTCTGTATCCCCTTTATCTTCGCCCTTAGTTCCTCAGACAGGTCCACGGCAATAAATGTTCTCATAACACTTTTTCTTTTTTACAAAAAGAAAACCTGTGCTAAAAGAAAAAACTAAGAGAATGTTTTTACCGAAGGTAAAAAAGTTGTTGGTAAAACTTTCTTTGTAAAAGAAAGTTTTAAGAAAAGGTCTTGATTAATTGTACCATTCTTGAGAGCGTATGCTGTCTTTTCTCCTCTGCACGCTCTTGATACGTTCTTACAGCCCTGAGCAAGTCTATTCTTCTGAACTCAGGCCAGAAAGGGGCGCAGAAATAAGCTGCACATTCGTTCCCTAACGCCTGCCATGGCACGAAATTGCTCACTCTCTGCTCGCCACCCGTTCTTATTAACAAGTCCACACTCGTTTTCGCTCCAGAAGCAGACGAACCATTTTCTATCTCGCTTACATATAAATGCTTTGATATCGTCGCTTCATCTATGTCCTCTGGAGCTAACAACCCTCGTTTTACCATATTCGCTATTATATACGCCGAATCAACTATCTCCATCTTGCCACTATACGCCACGGCAATGAACAACTTAAATTTGTCGTAATGCGCAGTTGCCTCTTCGGCTTTTCTTATCGCCTCTCTTACTGTTTCGGGCAGCAGATTGACATTCCCTATTGCTTTCACCCGCACCCCATCCTTATGAACCCTTTCATCCCTGCTTATCTTCTCGAATTCTTTTCGCATCAGTGCAAACAACTTCTCTTTTTCCTCATCCATCCTGCAAAAGTTTTCGATAGAAAAAGCATAAATCGTAAGCTGCTTTATTCCGAGCTCAAAACACCAATCAATCACGCGTTCTGTTATCTCCGCTCCATAGAGATAACCGTCCTCTGCGGAAATCCCTAACTTCTCCGCATACCTTCTGTTCCCATCCATGATTATCGCTACATGTTCGGGCAAACTCCGTGCTAATATCCTCTCTTCCAGTAATCGCTCGTAATCGCCATAAACCCTGTCTTGTAACCTGCTGCGTATTGCCACCGCTTTGCGTAGTGCGCGGAACTTCATTCCGCTATTTCTTGTCGTTGTCTGCATACCTACTCCTTATCCCGCTTCTGCTATGCTTCCGCTTCTGAAGTCCATCACCTTCGTTTCCATTTTACAAAGCTCTACAAGCGTTGCGCAGCCGGGAACGGGATTTATATCCCTCTTTTTTTGATACGGTGTTTGTGATTGCCATGTCCCGGAATTTATAAGTAATACGTCTCGATATTTAGAAATACCAACCGTATGGACGTGTCCACACAGGAATATGTCAGGAACAGGGTCAATAATCCCATAATCGTGCCCGTTGGGGATAATAGAGACGACGTTTCCATAGGTAGGTGCAATATGCCGCCGTTTAAGCATTTCTGCCATTACTGCCTCAGGCTGCGAATAATTCAGCCTCGATACCGAGCTGACAAAATCGTCGTACGACTGCCCATGATAGACCAGGACAAGCCTGCCACCAATTTTTATGTATGCGGGGTTGCTCACAAAACATGTATTTTCGGGGAAGAGCTGCCTGAGGTGTGCGGGCAATGGCGGTTGTGGTTCTGCATTTCTGACTGCATCATGGTTTCCCGGCGCTATCACCGTATGTATATGAGCAGGTAACGCGTGAAAATATCCCGCCGCTACTTTGTATTGCTCATCAACGTCCGTAATTGACAAATCCTCCTCCTGACCCGGATACACGCCTATTCCATCCACGATGTCGCCAGCAACAACCAGATATGCAATCCCCATGCGTTTGGCTTCTCTCTTCAACCAGTGCACGAAACTATCCCACGACTCTTCCAGAAATGTCTTGCTTCCTACATGCATATCTGAGATAAACACCGTATATACGGGTTTTTGTGTCTCGCCAGTTTCTTCTCCCTCCTCCCCCAAGACGGATTTGAATGGAAGCGCTAATGATGCCTGTGAACTTGAAGAGCGGTAAGGCACGTCGGGATGTATTACTTTATTTGCAAATAAATAGCCCCTATCCGATAAAGAGCCCGTAATGCCTATTATCTCATCGGGTACTATTTCCTCCTGGGGTTGCAAAATAATCATGAGCTGCCCCGAGGGGTCTTCCAAATCCACGCGTAGATTTCCTTTTGCCGTTTTGTTTACCGATGAGACCATTCCCACTACGGAAACCTCTTCGCCATTCCGACCACTGCCTCTGCCGTTTCTTATAAACCGTATCTGCCCACAGTTGTTTAATCTCTGCTTTATCACCCTGCTTATCCTTTCATACCGGTCAAGGAACTGCGGTAAGAAATCTTTATGGTCAACGTCTCTTCGACTACTGTCAGAGAACGATTTAATTATTGCAGGAGCAGCGGCAGCGGGTAGTGGTTGTGTTTGCATTTTTGCGGTGCTTCTTTCCTTTTCTCCCGCTACAGCTCGGCCATTTTTGATAAACTCGGCCATCTGCTCGCCGGAAATCACAAAAGTCGCGGTGTCTAACGAACTGGTCACGTTTTCTACTATCTTATCGAGACCAAACCGGGATTCATTTTCGTATCCGCTCAATAGGTCAATTGCTTCTGGCTGTGCTTGAAATCCCAAATCAGCAAACCTCTTCACTATTTCTATTCCCTTCCTTTTTCTTTCCCCCTCGCCGAGATTCTGCACATTCATCGTTTAAAAGGTTTCTTTTCACCGCCTCTACAGCCATTCTTTCACTTTCGCTTCTAAATACTGTTTCGGCACCGCCCCCTGTACAACATCCACAGGTTCGCCATGTTTAAAGATGAACAGCGTGGGTATAGCCATTATTGCAAATTCAGTGGCTGTTCTTGGATTGTCATCCACGTTCAATTTCCCAAATACGACTTTACCCGCGTATTCCCTCGCCAACTCCTCTATTACCGGTGCAACCATTTTGCAAGGACCGCACCAGGGAGCCCAGCAATCCACGACGACCACAGGATATTTCCTTACCGTTTCTACAAAGCTATTGTCATCCAACGTCAGAGGCTGGTCTATTGCCTCCAATCCCTTTTTTCCACTCTCTTTCATCGCTTTTATCTCCTCTTCCATCTCTCTCATCTTTCGCTCCTTTATCCTCTCTATCTCCATATCTACATTTATAGCTGTATCTGTACCTCTCTCCTCTCCCGTACCGGTATAACGTACACGGTTTTCTTCTCGTTCTTCCATTTTAAATATCTTCTCCACAGTATTAGTTAAGTTAATTTTTAATTTAAAAATATTGAATTTGCTTTTTTTTGGTGTATATATATGTGTACCGTATTGTGGTTGCCTCTAAACGGTCATTGCATCCTTTGAAGGGGGCTTACCGCAGGGACCGTGCAATACGGCGTGTTTTGTAGCCCTTTGTTTGCAATAGCAATCATCCTTCGCTTGTTCAGCAAGGTCATACTACTCTTCGAAAAGGGCATTTTTATATAGGCTCTTGTTGTATTTAAAGGT
>CAZXYJ010000014.1:13291-14717 GCA_964644925.1 uncultured Halobacteria archaeon
GGTCTGGCGTGGCATAGTGAATCCCACATCGCTTAACCCTTTCCAGATCGAAATTGAAAGCGTCCTGGAAGTGCATCGCACCGATAAAAAGCGTTTTACGGTGAAACTTCGCAAGCGACTCGCGATTGCCCCCCTCCAGTATATCCGTAAGGGAAGTGAAGTTATCGAATACCGCCGGCGCTTTCTCACGGTCTATAAACTTCCCACCCAACCTCATCATCTTTGCCATCGCTTTCAGTTTGCCAATCTTAGATTTATTTATCTCTTCTGCGCTCACCATTAAGAACTCCATGAAACCCTCAACGTCCATAAATTCTGTTATTGGTATAAACTTCCCGTTTTCTACAAACACATACGTTGCGGCGCCGCAATGCGGGTGCACCGTGAATTCCAACTGTGGCACTCCTTTCCACGCTTCCACGAAATAAGAGATGGGAACAACGAAAGGCACGGGATAGAAACTCTCTTTTGGTATTTCACCGTCTGTTTGCTCTTCCAGGAGCTTTATAAAATCGGGAATTGTTATTCTCCCCTTTTTCCTCTCGGATTCGTTTATCCTCCCTTCAAAAGCGATAGGTTGTGCATTTACTCCCTTTACAACATCCAGGTTACCAGCCGCAAATCGTACTATGTCCCCCATCTGGTCGTCATTCACACCTTTCATAAGCGTGGGAACAAGCACCACACTTTTTAATCCACCTCTTCTACAGCTCTCTATTGCCTTTAACTTCGTTTTTAGCGCGGGTATCCCTCTTAATTTCTTATACGGCTCTTCGGTCACCCCGTCGAATTGCAAATAGACCGTATGCAAGCCTGCTTCTTTTAAACGATGGCAAAACTGTTCGCTTTTCGCCAGCGCTATTCCATTTGTCGCTACTTGAATGTGGGCAAATCCGAGTTCCCGTGCCATCTTTACAATCTCCACAAAACCTTCTCTTATCGTTGGTTCGCCACCCGCAAACTGCACCGCGGGGCAAGGGGGTATCTCACTCCTCAGCATTATCATCATTTCCCTTAACTGTTCCATCGTTGGCTCGTAGAGGTAACCTACGGCGGCGGCATTGGCAAAACAGGTTGGGCACCGCTGATTGCAGCGGTTTGTGAGGTCTATAAGTGCGAGCATTGTCGAACTCTTATGCTCTGGGCAGAGACCACAATCGAAAGGGCAGCCCTTGTCCGTCTTTGTGAGCGTGATTCCCGCCTTGCCCTCGTATCGCCACTTTGCGAATTTGTGATAGAGCGAGGCATCCGACCAGTACACATCATCGAATTCACCATGCTTCTCACACTTCTTCTTTATCAGTATCTCGCCGCCCTCGCTTTCATACACTTCGGCGTCTATAACTTCGAGACATTCCGGGCATAATGACTTTGTTTTCATCTACCATCTGCGTAATAGTTATAAAAATATATAAAGCTAACAAAA
>CAZXYJ010000015.1:0-13123 GCA_964644925.1 uncultured Halobacteria archaeon
GCAGCTACAAAATCCTTATTAAAGAGCCGCAAAGAGGTAATAATCCGTTGTGTAATGGTTTTTATTGCCGTTACGTCCCCTTTTCTCTTTTTCGCTTTGCCTTCCACTATGCTAACATCCGCTGCGCCGAAGTCAACTTTACCGTCTTGCTTTTCTCTGCTCTTCACTAAAATTCCCTTTCTCTTATATGCCCTCCAACCTTTCTTATACATATTTCTTTTCTCCAGTTTTTATGTAGTTTATATTAAATCTTTATATAGTATATATTCTTTTTTATAGTTGGGTTCTCCAACCCTTTGGTACATATTTCCCCCCTGTAAAAGGGGGGTCTTTCTAATTTTAGCCCCATATCTTCGCAATTTCTTCCCTTCTCTTCTTAATCACTAATCCCCTCCCTTTTTCCATATCTTCTGGTGGCTGATTCACTGTAAAGAACGCTTTTAGTATTGCTTCTATAACATCCGACATAGATCCCTGCTCAAAACTATCAGCTATTGCTTCTATTCTGTCTTTATACTTCTCCTCTATATGGAATCCCATCATTACCTTTTCTTTATTCTTCCCTTTCCCTTTTTTGTTTTTCATTTCATTAACACCTATTAAAGGTTATTAATAGGGGTATATAAAGCTTTCTATTTTTACCGACGGTAAAAAATTTGAAAAAGCCCTAAAAACACTTAAATTCTAAATTTAGTATTCTAATATAGAATATATGCTTACTCTCTTCTTTATCAATTCTCATAACTCAACCCCCCTAATCCTCACCAGACGCACAACCTGCTTACCTGACGCAATCAGATAACCTCTCTTATGTTATTCTATTCTATCGCTTTGAGAGTTGCTAAGACTTCACGTTTTTCGGCACGGTTTGCTTCTTTAATTAATTCGTTAGTTCTTTCTACCAATACTGCCAAGAGAGCTTCCTTGTTTCCGGTATCTGTATCTATTTTTTTTATCATATTATAAGTAAAGAAGAGAGGAGTATATAAAAGTTGTCAGTTTACCGCAAACCTAAAATGTTCTTTTTCACTCCATTTAAAGAAACACAAACGACCTTATCATTCTGTTTAGCATTGCAGTTTCGGAAGTCCAATTTCAGAGCTGCTTGATTGTTTAGCGATGCAATGAGCGCTTTATCATTTATAGCGGCTTTGCCCGATTTTAGGGCGACTACATTACCAAAACGAGAACCGATAGGGCATAGCATGACTTTGTCACCTACAGCAACTATACCGCCTGCCTCTATTAAGCCCTCTGTCTTGAAGATGGTAAGCGAATCATTCCCATAGGTAATGACATAGACATATTCCCCGATTACTTTTAAATTAATGGCACGGTAAAGATAATAAGGCGAACCCGAACCATGAATTTCAGCAACATGAGCCGGAGTGGTCGGGTCGGAAACATCAAAAATAGTAAGCGAACTTCCTGAATCATTAGCAATATAAGCGTATTTCCCAACCACATCTATGCCGTATGGGTCATAAAGATAAAAAGGTGAATCCCATGCGCCAAGAACCACGCCGACGTGAGAAGGATTAGCCGGGTCGGAAATATCAAAAATAGTAAGTGCTCCATAATCGCTGTAGGAAACGATATACGCATAGTTTCCAACTACACTCAAGTCAACAGGCGATTGAAGATAATTAGGTGAACCATAACCGTGGATTTCACCAACATGAGTCGGAGTAGCCGGGTCGGAAATATCAAAAATAGTAAGTGCGTCATCGCTACGAGACACAACATAAACATAATTTCCAACTACTTTTAAATTACGAACGGCATTAAGATAATTAGGTGAACCATAACCGTGGATTTCACCAACATGAGTCGGAGTAGCCGGGTCGGAAATATCAAAAATAGTAAGTGCGTCATCGCTACGAGACACAACATAAACATAATTTCCAACTACTTTTAAATTACGAACGGCATTAAGATAATTAGGTGAACCATAACCGTGGATTTCACCAACATGAGTCGGAGTAGCCGGGTCGGAAATATCAAAAATAGTAAGTGCGTCATCCTGATTCGCCGTAACATAGGCATAGTTCCCAGCGACTTTTACGCCGATAGCTTGATTAAGGTAATTTGGAGAGCCAGCCCCGTGTATTTCGCCGATGTGCGTCGGGTTTGTAGGGTCAGAAATATCAAAGATGGTAAGTGCATCATCTGCGCGGGAAACGATATAAGCATAGTTCCCAATCACGTCTATATCTATTGCTTCATTGAGATAGTTGGGCGAACCGGCTCCGTGTATTTCGCCTGTATGTGTTATTGTTGCCATTTCTCTTACTCTTGGTTTATCAACCGTGTTTTAACATAGCCACCATCTTTTTCCAACTGCACAGTCGCCGCATTACCGTCTATTTCTGTTACCGTACCCACAGCAAGTTTGGGGTCTTTTTGTTTCTCCTTCTTTATGATGTTAGTGACCTCTGTTACGAAGTCCGCCGACATGCTTTTCTCCAGCGCCTTAAGGTCTGACAGGTGTTTATCCAACGTGAACCCTATCTCAACTTCTTTTGTCAGTTTTGATATGGAATAGGTGATTTCTGTTATCCGCATCTCCTCCTCTGGAATCTTGGCAAAGCCCACAAATTTTATCTTCTGATATAGCTGGAGGTCAAAGCGGAGTTGGAATTTAGCCTTATACGTATCCGGGGCGGAACTAAAAAATCCGAACAGACTGTCTGCTTTTGCATCCGTCAATCCCTGCGTAACAAGGTCAGGGTCTTCAAGATAGAACTCTATCGGTCGCTCCGTTTGGGCGGTTACTTCCGCGCTCTCCTTAGTAGATATAAACCAGTTCCCCGTCATAGGGTCTGTCCCACGCACGATAACCCGGTTTATCTTTTCTGCATATTTGTTATCCGCACTGGGGATACTGATAAGTTCTGTGTCGGTTGTGTCTTTAGTGATTGTTACCATCGCCGGTAAACCCAACTCGGTGTCTATCTCATTCGCGGGAATAAAGTAACCAGAGGATATAGGGACTGGACCGTCAGGATTTTCTCTTGGCTTCACGACAAATAGAAAATCGCAATACTCGCAAATCTCGTCTATCGCGTCATATTTCGTTCTTTCCGGGTCCCAAACAAATGCCTTCTTCGGTATGTCCCCTTCGGGATAATATGTAACCTCCAGTTGCGCTCCATCAGTAGAAAATTCAAGCAGTTCGTATCCGGTTGGTTCGACAAAGTCTATATCTTTCTGAGTGCGGAGATATAGCTTTGTATTTCCGTTCCGGTTAATCCAGCTTATCCCCTCGCTCGATAACTCTATCTCAATCCAACTGGCATCAGAAATTGCAGCACCTAAAATCTCACCGCCATTGCCCGCCATCTCTTCCTTATCGTAATCGCCAGTTTCTAAAGGGTAGTGTGGATAGTCAGGTTGCCCGTTCTGAATAATCAACTTATCCGTATCCTCAAAATCTGTATCTTTGTCTATAACATATATCTTCAACTTTGCCGATACTATTTTACTACCTAAGCCCAACGCGCTGGTATCAAAACCAACCGGGTTTCTGAAAAGGAAGTAATAACTCGGTGGCGCAGACTGCCCCGCAAAGACTTGTCCTGTAACTATTTCTCCACTACTTCCATCATGTAACCACTCATAATCGTCTCCCCATCGCCTTAAACATTTAGTCGCGTAGAGATCGGTATCAAACACAATATCTGACGGCTCGACCCACTTAGTCACGGATTTTATGTTGTACGGTTCAATGCCCGTTGTCCAGTACCAATTAGGGGTGCCCTGCGGGAAATATGTAAGCACCAATCTCGCTCCGTCCGGGTAAAACTCAATATTCTCATAGCCGGTGGGTGTGGTTTTGTCTATATCTCTTTGCGTCCTCACGTAGAGCTTGGTTATCCCTGTCTCATTAATCCAACTCAAGCCTTCTGCGTTCAGCTCTATCTGTATCCATTTGTCCTCCAGAATCTCGCTGCCTGCAATTTCACCCCCATTCCCAGACATCAGCGTCTTCGAGAAGTCGCCCACTGCTAACGGAATATGGGGATTATCCGGTTGCCCGTTCTGGAGCACTAACTTATCCGTATCATCAAAGTCGATTTTATTCTTAATATGAAATAGGAGTTTTGCGGATTCCACTCGCCCCCCTATTCCGATTCTGCTCGTATCAAAAGCGACTGCGTTTCTAAACACAAACCAGTAAGAAGGGGGAGCGGACTGCCCAGCGTAAACTTCTCCATCAATTATATCACCTGTATCCCCATCATGCACCCAATCATAGTCATCGCTCCATCTCCTTAGACACTGAGCTGCGTAAAGGTCGTCATCCAGCGTTTCTGTGATGGTGTTTATAGGTGTTCCCGACTGCGAAAGTAACGCCTCTATAACGTCTGCCGGGTTGGTCTCTTCATCAATATGCAATAACCCTGCGGGTATTCTCTGAGCAGACAAATAAAAGCCGTGATCCCACCCGGAAAGAGTGGTCTCCTTTGCCACGAAAACGTGAGCTAAATTCCTTTGAGGGATAAAGCCACCAAATAGAAGTCTGTTAACATCGTTGTGGTCTAAGGCATAAACTCCAAACTCCTTTTCCCATTCTGGTGTATCTACTATTCCATCCATCTTCACTTCGCAGCTCCAGAGGGTTTCCTGAATCGTTTTAGAAATCGTGATGGTCTCAACCGGATTGATAAACGTATCAGGTGAGTGTGAGGATATTAGACTATATAAATCAAAACCAATCACATCCCGCATAGAAAATGCACCCTTCGCTCCAAAACTCATGTCATCGCTGTTTTGCTCTAATACTCCATTAGCGGTAAACTCGAATGAACCAGTCTCAGCAGAGCTCATGCTGAGTGCTCCTTTTGCTGTAACGCCAAAAGTATCTTGCCAGCCAGCACTCCCGGCAAGTGCCCCCTTAGCGGTAAACTCGAATGAGCCAACCTCGGCGGAGCTCATGCTGAACCCTCCCTTAGCCGTAACGTCAAAGCTGTCTTGGTACGCGGTCATCTCTCAACATCTTTCCTTCTCAAAGAAAGATTAAGCCCGGCTTTCTGTTTGTTTTAGTGTCAGTTGGTATGTATCAGACGCGACCACGTTTTTCTGTGCGACGTATTTATGCCTCACTAACATTTCTCCCGGACAATGCACATGGTCAATATACAAATCAAACGCGCCTTTATCGACAATCTGCTTCATCCCGACACTGATTATCGCTGTCAGCCCGGAAGCATCGCCGAGGTCAAGCCTGATTAGTGTCCACGTGCCAGCACTCAGAGCGGGAATATCCAGAGATTTAAGCGGTGATGCACACTGAGCCGTATCATCAAGCAAAAGCTGCATATCTCCTGCATCGAGAGCGACCGAGCTCTTAATCCAGAGGTTTATGTGCTTATAGGCGGATAGGTTCATAGATGCCACCGCTTCGGTTGCGAGAATATCTCCTGCACCAGCACCAGCAGCCACAGCCAGTTTCGCACTATAAGACCCTACTTTGCAGTCTGCATCAGCAGTTGACGTAACATCCGGGTCCACGTATTCATTCCACGCATCTTCGCAATCCTCTACGATTTGTAAAGTCGCCGTGTCGAAAAGAGCGTATTCATTAATGCCGAGCGTCCCGGAGAATGTCCATGTCTTCCCCCATTTTGCTTTATAATCAGCTTCATATTCAAGTGTCGTTGCCAGTGCCCTTGCTCCGCCGAGTGTTGTTATCTCATCGCCTAATGTGCTCTGGTCGTTGGCTTCTGCCATAGCACTGCGTCCCAAAGCCAGATATTTGAACGGCGTTGTAGAAACACCATTCATTAATTCTGCTCTTCTTTTTAGCCCATCATTTACCAGTGTTGTCATTGTCCTCTTTCCTCCATTCTTATCTTTTCAGCAGCTTGATTTACCAAAGGAATCATCTCATTCACCTTTGCCACTAATATTGCTAACAGAGCTTCCTTATTCCCTGTGCCCACTTCAACTTTTTCAATCATTCCTCTCTTCTTCACCCCCTCCTTCCTTTTGAGTGGGAATATCTGTGCCCTGATTTAGAATATTGCCATCTTTATCCTTGATTGCCCACTCTCCAACTATTCCGCTTTTTCCAGTTACGTTTTCTTCTCCCATTTACTTTTTCCCTCCTTTATCATCTAAAATTTGGGAGGGGGGACATATTAAAAGGACGTTTACATAATGCTTCCTTTCTGCAAGAAAGAACCCGAACTAAGAAAGAAAATAACGAAAAAAGTCCGGTGAATTTGTCTAAAGGAGTGTTCTCAACAGAGATAGTTACCGAAAATAGCAAAAAACGCTTAAAATTTAAAAAGAAAGAATTTGTCTCGGCAAAGCTGTTTAAAGAAGCGATATGAAGAGAGATTTAAACATTACTAAATAAAAAATGAAAAGAGGGCTAATAATAGTCCTCTACAATGTATAGGTGACTGAAACCACACCATATTTCGCCTTTGTCGTTCCCAACTTCACTATCTCGCCGTTTTTGAGAATCTGAACTGTCAGTGGTTCGTCTATGCCATACTCTTTCTGTATGGTCGCTGAAATAACGGACTGCGGATTCTTGTTCAGGGTGTATGTTGTGGATCCGATCCCCTCTATTGACATTGTCGTTCCTATATCGCCAATGGAACCGCTCCAGCCGCAGCCTTCAGACGGGTCTTCATTGTCATACCAATCGCAGTATATGATTTTGATTTGATACTCATCTGTTGATGTCGGCGTTACGCTCTCCTCAACACATCCCGCAAACATCGCTATCACTACAATCGCTACGATAGCTATTAATCCCGCTAAGGGTTTTCTTTTCATCTTTTTATATCACCCCCTATTTTTTATTATTTATCTCACCCAACATAAAAAATTTTTGGAGTTTTATTAATATAAATTGTTCGGCATCGGGACGTTTTACATCAGGATGAGTTTAAGTCGTTGTGTCTTGTATAAATCCAACTTCATAATCCCACTGGCCCATATACCATTGTTTTTCTCTGAATTTGCCACTAATTACACATTTCGTATAATCAGTTCCGTCAATCGTTAATGTCTTTTTTAATCCCATTTTAGCGCGCAGATTGGTAATGTCGGAATAATCTTCCGTGCTACATTTGAAAATAACCGATAACGCGGTTTCTGTCGAGGTTTGCACCGAGTTCTTACCAGAGAGGAGTAATACCGACTTTGTTACCGGGTTATGGTCTAAGTCAAAAGGCACAGGGTTTTTTAGCTCCACACCGTCAAACGTCACTAAATAAGCCATTTCACATCACTGTCATCCCCCTTTGCATCCTCTTTGCCTGCTGAAGTTCTTGCAGTTTCCTCCACATACTCTCGACATCATAATCATTTGTGATTGTTACGGGACCGAGATTAAAAGTATCTCCCCCGACTGCGGGCTTTTCACCTGCACCTAAAAACTCTTCACCACCATGAGCTATAATGGGGACGGGTTTTCCGAGCGGTCCGGGAACAATACCGCCGTGCTGCATACTCAGAATCTCACCTGTTTCTAATTCCATCCCGGTGGCTTTTATGTATTTGTTTATCTCTACCTTTGCATCTACGGGATTGGCTTCTATCTCTTTCTTTACTCGCATCCATTGTGCTATCTCTTCGTCTGCTTGCATTCTTGCAATTTCATCCATGATTAGTTTATGCGCGTTTCGCGCGTTCTCTTCTGCTAACAATGCCACATCATATTCCGTTTGTTTAACTTCAAGGATACCTTTTAGTTTGGCTAAAGCATCTGCACCGCCGTATTCTTTCTCTATCTCGGTTTTGGTTTCTATTGCTTTGCTCAATTCATTCTCCATGCCTTTTTGTCGTTTCTGCGCATCGTCAAGTCTGTCTTTTGCATCTCGCAACCGTAAATCCGCTTTCGCCGCTTCACGTGAACTACTGCCATATTCTCGGATTGCTTCGTTATATCTTTCCTGTGCATCTGCCACTCCGAACTGTGCGTGTTCTACTGCTCTGCCCTGATCTTCAATATCCTCGTTCAAATCAGTGATACTTCTCATCGCTCGTTCAAGGTCTTCGTAAGCACCTCGAAGTTCATCCACTTCAGGTTTCAGATCGCCTGTTGTTTTTATCGCATAGTTAAGGTCTCTTTCCGCGTCTTCCGCTCTCTTCAACGCGAATTCATAATCCTTTATTGGCTCGTTCATATTTGCCATCGCTGTTATCGCTTTATCTATCAGCTCTTGCTTCTTCCCTAATTCATCAAACTGAGTAAGCAAATCACCAAATTCCGGTATCTTCACCGCTTTTGCTACTTCCTCCATACTGTCAGTGGTTTCTTTTGCGTATTCAGCAACCTCATCACCACCTTTTTCAATAGCTTCGTTTAAATCGTCTTGAGTATTTGTTAGTGCATCTTCTGCATCCTCTAAATCCCAAGTTGCTCGCTTTGCCTCATCCGAAGCTTCACCATATTCTATTACTGCTTTGTCGTATGCTTCCTGTGCATCGTTCAAATCAAGTTGTGCTTTTTCCGCTGACCGAGTTTGTTTTTCAACTTCTTTCATTGCATCGGTCATCACTGCACCCGCTTCGGCTGTCGCTTCCGCACTGTCTTTCGCTTCGTCTCTGTTCTTTCTCCACCAGCCCACGAGTCTTTTTATACCGAAAACTACCATACCTAAAGGCCCCAAAATCAGTAGCAAGCGGTCGCCGAAGCGTGCCACTATCGCCTGAACGACATTTATCACGGGTTTAAGTTTATCCTTGAACCATCCCACAAGATTTTTAATACTTGTCGACAAGAAATCCCCTGCCTTTGACACAGCCCCAAACTTTCTCTCCAAAATCACAACTACCGCTATCAATGCCGCAATACCAACTACTATCCACGTGATAGGATTAGCTAATAGAGCGGTTGTAAATCCCCATGTCGCTGCTGTAAGACCTTTTGTTGCTATTGCTGCTGCGAACTGAGATTTAGCGTATATGGGGTATATGACGCTCAAGCCCATGAGTAAAGGACCGAGACCGATGAGCACTTGTGAGAATTGCATCCCCGTTCCTACAAACGTCTGGAGTGGACCCGGCAGACGTTCAAGAACACCTGCGAAACTTGCCAGTGCTTTTGCGGTAAATATCGTTGCGGGTGCCATTGCCTCGCCCATTGTTATCTTTGCCGCTTCCATCTTGTTAGTGGCGATGTCAAGTTGTGCCTGCGTACTCTCCAGGACGGCATTTAACGCCTCCTGAACTGACGTGCCAGAGTTAACTGCTTCAGTATAATCTCGCAACATATCCTTCTGGCGTATCAGTGACATTGCCGCTCTGAGTCCTTCCGTGCCGAACAATTGCTGCAAGACTGCCATCTGTTCCACATCACCGCCAGCTTCATCAAGCTTTACCGAGAGACCGTCTAATATGGATTGCATCCCAATAAAATCACCATTCGCATCTTCTACTTTCACACCCATATTATCCAGCTTTGCTAATACGGTGGGGTCAACTAATCGGAGAAGCATAGTTTTCATTGCCGTACCTGCCTCTTCTGCGCTTACAAATTCTTTCTTTAACATTCCCGACATCGCAGCGAGTTCGCCAAACTCTATATTCAAACTTGCCGCAACGCCTATGTTCTTTGAGAGCTGCATTTGCAGTTCGGGAAGGGTGGTTTTGAAAGCTTGCACCGTCCCCATGAGGACGTTAGTTATGTCCGCTGCACTGCCAGCGTGTTCGCCATAAGTATCCAATACCATTGTCGTGGCATTTACCGCATCAGCCATTTCGAGATTGCCTGCCACTGCCATCTCTGCGATTGCTGGTAGTTCTTCTATTACACGTGCCGCATCAAAGCCCGCGGAGCGCATCATATAGAACCCTCCCGCGATGTTTTTTGCCGAAAGTGGCAATTCCTTCGACATACTTATCGCACCGCTGCGCATAAGGTCCATCTGCTCCGCAGTAACACCGCCGAGCGATTTAACCTCCGCCATTGCCGAGTCAAACGTAAGATAGCTCTTATTGATATTGTCTGCCATTAACTTCGCACCGACTCCCACTGCGGTCATCCCGGCGCCTATCATCAAACCCTTCTTTTCTATGCCTTTGGCTATCGCTCCAGTTTCTCTCTCTACCCTTTTTCCGTCTGCCTTAACAGAGGATTTGAGCCCTACCCTTATGAGTAGTTTTCCGAGTCCACCACCGACAGCCATGTTCTTTTTTCACCTCTTAACTTCCGTGACGCTTCATCCATGCAGCCTTCAAAAATTCCCACTCGTCTGGCGCACACTCCGAGAACTCATGTGGAAACTTCCCCAGTTGTACTGCCAAATCGTATAATGCCTGCCCTGCGTTAGTTTTTGCGAAAGGATTGTGCTTCCACCATCTTCTCCGTCATTCTTGATGTTATGGCTTCCATGAGGTGTATCATGTCCATAGGGTCGTAGTCCCCATCTTTCCAGAACGCGTAATCAAGAGTGTCATCAACGGATAGCGAAGCAATTAGTCTGAGAAGAGTATCACCTTCTTTTTGTATTTGTTTTGGATTCTCGCCTTTCATTAATTCGTCCTGTATTCTCACAATTTCGTCGTATTCGCTTCTAAGTGGTGTGTGCATCTTCACTGTAAATTTGCCGTGACTATCCTTGAAAGGAACGTCAATAGTTCTTTCCAATGCACTAAGAGTGAGTCTCTCTGCTATGGTGATGTTTTTTATCTCTTTCCGTGCAAGGTCTCTTTCTCGGTCTTTGCGTCTCTTTTCCAAATCAAAATCTTCGACTTGAGCGTGACTTTTATCGCTTCTACTCCCCTTCATAATCGCCTCTTAACAGTTTCAAGACTTTCTCCGAACAGAACAATATTAACACATCTCCTTTTACTGTCTCTTTGATTGGTTCTTTTGTGTCAGGATAGGTCTCTAATTCCTTTCCTCTCTTTTGCTTTATTCTCTCGATATATCCCTCTTTCGCGTTTGCATAGATGAATGTCGGTTGTCGTTTACCGTCCAGAAAGATAATGGTCCTTATTCCTATATCTGAATCGTTTGGCTGTGTTTCGTCTAACTCTATGCACCCCTCTGTCTCATCGAATAGTCCTGTCCCTATTATCGCACCCCGTAATGCTTCTTTTGTTAGCATGTCTCTGTTTATGCTATTTTCGTTGACACCATGTAGTCCACCATGAATGAGAAGGTTTTACTGTAAAAATCCTCTGTCGGGAAATCCTGGTCGAGCTTAGTCGCCTGGCACCCTATTAGGAAATACTTCTTTATCAATACACTACTCTGGTATTGCTTGCCAACTAACACTGCAATCTTCTTAACGCCAGTGAAGTTGTCCGTCCATTTCTTATCGCCTGCTGCTGGTGAATCCGCTGCTTGGTCGCCGAATATCGCTGCTATAAAATCATCGTTATAGTCCAACTCCTCCAGGTCTGCGGTTCTTGATGTCGCACCTACCTTCTTCAGTTTTGTTACCTGCCCATGCACTGCCTCTTCTTTGCTATCGACGGACATTGACGTTTTCACGTCTTTACACGCAGCTACCTGCACTAATGCAGAGGTTTCTATATCCACATAGTACGCATACATCTTGTCGGTGCCCGCTGCGGAAGTCTGCACCTTTTCCGTTCCTAAAGCTTCCGTTGCTGGTGTCGTCCCATCCGCTTGTAATTCCAGCATCTGGTCTGCTTTTGAACCATCTGCCTTCAACACGAACACACTACCGAACTCTGCCGTCTTGCTGAGGTCTATTATGCCTGCGACTTCCGTAAGTTCCTCGTTTGTTATCTGTACGCCACCGGCGTACCACTTCACTTCCTCCCCCGTGGGAATATCTGTACCAACTATATCTGACATTTTTCTTATTGATACCTCCTTTTGATTTTAAACTGGGAAGAGAACATTTAAAAGGGACGTTTACAAAATCAAAAGATTCCACAACTACATATCAGCGAAAAGCAATAGAAAAACTGCATTTTAGATTTAAAAGGGAGGTAAATGAACTGCCCTCAGCTATCGCAAAAGGCTTCCGAACTCACTAAAAAAGGTTCGGTTATGGGCACGTTCACCGGCACCCCAGCAGCAGAGATATACTCTGCTGCCCTTTGCATTATGTTCTGTACTGCATTCCAGTCGGCATTCGCTTGATACCCGCAATCGCTATTAGTGCATTTGAACAAGCCCTGGTACGGTCGCTTGCCTTCCTCTTTGCATTTATTACATGTAATTGATGTTTTGTACTCATTACGTTGTAGCACTGGCACACCTTTCCAACCAGCTTTGTATTTTATCATTTGCGTTAGCTTGTAATATGGCATACTTGATACTATCCTGTTGAATCGTTTACCTTTGCCCTTTGCCGCAGACCGTATCCCTTTCAGGTCCCCGAAGACGATGACTGAATCCGTGCGAGCAGCTTCATCAACGATCCTTCGTGAGATGTCATGGAGATACGCATCTACTATTCTCTGTTCTTTCTGACCTATTCGCTTTATCTCTTTGAGTAGTTTCTTCTTGCTTAATCGCTTTCGTAGCCAAGCGAAATGCCTTCTTACGCCTCTTACTTCCCGCCCCATGAATACTGGTCGCATATCCAGACTGTTACAAACAGTCGCTATCACTCGTTCACCTAAGTCTATTGCTAATATGGAGGAGCATGATTTTCTTTGAGCTATCTCTTTTTGTATGGTAATATGGATGTAGAACTCTCCTTTCTTCTTTACTATCTTGGATTCAGAGATTTTAAACTCATCAGAAAAAGCACAATGGGGTTTCACGGGTAGCCACAAACCGCCCCTTCTTCCATGAACTGGTACCCGTATCCAATATGCGGCAAGTTTTGTATTCTGCTTCTCTATTTTGATTAAGTCATTCCTCAATGAGAGGGGATATTGTTTGCCTTTTTTTATCTTTTTATAGTATCTATCCGCTTGTTGCTTATTTGCGGAATATAAACCATCGTCTATGCCTGTTTGAAGATAGAGTTGAAGATTATTATATTCCTCTTCTAATATGGCTCGCTTCGTCTTTGTCGCTTTCCATACTTTACACCTTATCGTCTTCGCCACTCGCATAGTTATGTATTAAATATAAGGGTATATAAAGCTTTATAGTATTTTTATTTGGTGTGTTTTTCTAATCCACCACTCTGTAATATGTTATCTTTTTACAAATAACGAGGGAGGA
>CAZXYJ010000015.1:13223-14654 GCA_964644925.1 uncultured Halobacteria archaeon
TTTTCTAATCCACCACTCTGTAATATGTTATCTTTTTACAAATAACGAGGGAGGATTTACACCCCATTTTCCGTGTGCGGATGGTGTAAATGGTGCCTCTTCGCAAATAACACGCGCTATTAAAGTCTTATGCAAAATTATGTTATCTGGTGCTTCGTATTCTACGGCTACCTTCACGTCCTTCATTACATTGCTAATATTCTTGTGCCCCTTGATTGCGTAGTTTACAAGGTGAGGGGTGAACGACACGAGCAAATCCCTTAACGCATCGTCAGGGTTGCGCTTTGCCACATTGCACCACGTAAGCTGTGCAGCCCCCGCAACCATTGCATAATCTTCTTCTTTCCACGCTTTCATAAATGATTTCAGCGCGGCGGTATAAGATTTTCTTAGCATCGTTTCAATAATTATGGGCGAGATACATAAGTCTTTTTATTTTTCGCTAACATACAATTGTGTAGTTGCTCCAGAGTTGTCAACAGAAGCACGAAAAGAAGGGAGATATTCATTGATTTCATCCGCGGAATTCCGTAAAATCCGCATTAAATCCTGCTTTTCGTGTTCCTTATCCATGGGTTTCTTTGTCTGCGCCATTCAGGTTGTCATCACCGTAAAAGCTACCTTAACCTCAAAACCGAAATATTCACTGTTTCCTACGCTTTCGGCTATGCTGATATGACTCGTGCGAACTGAAGCCGTTAACTGAGGGTTTGCCATAAACGCATCATACGCATCGTCCTGAAGCTTGTCAAGTTTCTTGACCATCTCAAGATATTGGGATTGGATTTCGTATGCCTGACCTAAAAAATCTACGAATACCTCGCCGTTCCATACCGTTCCTTTGGCGTTGCGTTCTCGGTATGTTAGCCGCACCTTCCGGATAAAGCAAAACGGGGTCGCACGTATGCCGCTCTCATATACGTATCTTCGGTATTCTTTGATGACGTCCTTAGTGTCGGCATCTGCTTTCAGGATAGTTTCTATCCCGTCCAGCACGGGTTTAAACTTCATTTTATATCACCGAATCCTCCGATGAATACGCAAACGGGATTTTTACGCTTGTCGGTGCTGTTTCCTTTTCGCTCGCTGGTGTAATCCCATTATTATGGCACCAAGCAATTAGTGTCGCTTCGGCGGCAGCGCAATCTATTTTCGTTTCTTCTGATACTTTCGGTGCGCGTTCCTGTCTTTTCAATTCCATGAGACATGCTGTCTTCTGAGAAGTTGCAAGAATTATCCCTCCATTCTTGGTCTCTGCGAGTTCTGCATCCGTAAAATCTGATTGCCTACCTATCTCTGTATTCGCCCATTTTTTCGCGTTCTTCGCCTGGGCGGTTATGTTCGTAGTCAATGTTGAAGCATCATACAATTCCAAAACTAAGAAACTCTTTACAATGTCTTCATCGGAATACGTATCTGTTATCATGTTTT
>CAZXYJ010000016.1:0-14096 GCA_964644925.1 uncultured Halobacteria archaeon
CTCCTTCCGTCTGCTGCGCGATATCAAAGAACTCCCTTATCCCGGAACCCTTTAGCCCTTTCACCCTATCTGCAACCCTATTTGCTTTCATGCTTTTTTGTATATAAAGTATAACCTCCTTCTATTTGAGACACAGATTTACACTGATTTACGCAGATTTATTTAATTTACGTTAGCATTGTTGATTTTTATCATCTGTGTTAATTAAGCCCTTTCTGGGCTTGCGGGGACGTGGGCAGAGCCCACGAGCGTTAATCTGTGTCAATAATTTATTTCTGGGATTTTTCACAGTGTTACTGCCAATCGCTCTCCCTTCTCCTCCTCTTCGTACATCTCGCCATTCTCTTTATACGTTTTCAGTAAAAAATGCGTCACCGTATTACGAACCCCTTCCAAAGGCGCTATCTTCTCTGCAACAAAATACGCGACCTCGTGCATTGTCTTCCCCTGTATCAATACCGAAAGGTCATACTCGCCAGAAATCAATCGCACCGACTTCACTTCAGGAAATCGCGATATTCGTTCCGCGATGGAATCATAACCCGTGTTCCTTTCAGGACTGACTTTTACGTCTATTACCGCCTGAACGGTCTCTATCCCGGCTTTATCGTGGTTTATCAACGCTTTGTATTTTCTTATAATTCCGCTGTTCTCTAATTCTGATATGATGGCTTTCACCCCGCCCTCATCCATGTCCACCATCTTCGCTATCTCATTATCGCTTAGCCGCGCATTTTCTTCTAGTATCCTCAGTATTTCATCCTTTTTCTGTTTTTCCTTCACCTTTTCGTTCATGCCAATCACCTTTGTTCTTGTATATAAAGTATAACCTCCTTCTACTTAAGACACTGATTTACACGGACGCGGACTTGTTTAAGTTTAACATTGCTGCTTTTTATCATCTGTGTTAATCTGCGTTAATCTGTGTCAGTAATTTATTTTCTTGTCCTCAGATTAATCTCGCCTTCAACAATATAAAAAACTTCACACTATGTCCTTTTTGCACTCATTTTTCCGCCTCTTCCAGTTCCTCTTTTCTACTTTTTGTTAAATCCAAGCTATTAAACTCTTCTGTGTTTGGGAGAATCATGTGCAGTTCAGAAGTATAATCAACGGATAGTTTTGCGTCTTTAATAATAAATTCAAGGACATGCCCACCTGCTTTTCTATCTGCTGTGATAAAATGCAGGTGATACCCAGGGACATTTAGCCCTTCTACATAATCAGGGCAATAAAAACCAACTATTGTGCCTTCAACATCGTTGAATTCAAATGTGGGCTGGTTAGCGGTAACTTCAACTAAGGGAGGGTAAGGCTTCTCTTGTCCCGGAACACTTCTTGTTTTAACATAGCTGAAGGTGCCTTCCATCCCAATGGCATGAAAGATGTTCTTCTCCTGAATAGCATCGCTCAAATAATCCTGAAATTGAGTATAATTCATCCCTTCCCGGACGGGTATTTCTCGATCTGCATCAAAAAAAATCACACATGCGAAAGGAGCGGTCATATCATCGTCAACCTCATACGCAACACCATCAGCTTTAATTTGATAAAAATTTCCATCCAATGCAACCATTTCACCGTCTAAGCCTGCAAAAGTGCCAATGCCAAAGTCGCCATAATCCTTCAGATCACCGTAAGTTACTACGCCGTCATAAAGACCACCCAATATCGCATCTATGGTAGATACCTGTGTTAAAATATCACCTTGATTTTGAATGTCGGAATAATAGCCGGGTAAATAGCCTGCCAGTATGCCTACTACAAGGCATATTACACATGCAATTACAAAAGGTATCTTTGGTTTTGATTTCATATATTTGAGTAAACTGTATCTTGCTTAAAAAGTTTTCGGTTTACCGATTCATTAATTTTCTTCTAAGTCGGAACTTTATAAAAAACTTCCGATTTTTATTTTATAATCACTCACCCCGTACCCCGGAAACTATTTACTGCCTCTTCTCTTCTTCTCGCCTTTCAGCCGTCTCTTGCCCTCTTATCAGATTTGAAATGATGAATGCGAAAATTGCCATTCCCAAAGAATTGGAGACAATCATGGGCACACTGATAGCTTCAACGACCATAACTGCTTTTGAATAGGGCTGTGCAAGGAGAAGTATCAGAATCATGTGAAAGGATTCCATAAGTGCTGCAAAGACCACTGCTCCGGGAACTCCGATGAACTTACCCTTTTTTAATAGATAGATAATACCGCCAAATAGTCCCGCAAACACGGTGGCAAGTGAACAAGGGACACTTGTGAATCCTCCTACGAAATACCGATGCACGCCGCCAATCAGTCCCGCTCCCACGCCGATCAAGGGTCCACCAATTAATCCACCTATCATTGGACCGAGGTCGCGGACATTTGCAATCGCACCAAAAACCTCTATCCCTGAGTACGTTCCGAATACAGAAACCGCCCCGAAGATTAAAATTAGAATAACTCGGTTTTTAAGCGTGAATCCTTTGTTCAGTATCTCCATGAGATATTTGGTGCGAGTAATGAGATAGGCGATTACCACGATTACGCACATCTTCTCGACCAGCGCCAGTAAAAGCTCGAGGATGGGGGCTACCATTTTGTTCTCCTTTTTATGGATACAAGATGAATTATAAATAATCTAACCTTGAACGGAGTTCGCAAAACTGCATTACTAAATTCTAATTTTTATCAACTTTAATCAATATCATTGGTCAATTACTTTTACTACTCAATAGAGTGGAACACCTCATCTGCTTCTACCAGTTCCGTAGCGGGAATCTTCATTCCAAGCATCTCTCCCCTTTCAAGGTTAAAAGCGATGTCCACCGCTTTTGGATCTATGATGGGAATGGTAGCAGGATTGCTACCTCCGAGAATCTCTCCTCCAACGACACCTGCATAGATTCCCGTCTTATAGTACGAAACCCCCGCCGCTACCAAGAGACCATCTTCGGCATAAGTTGCAATAAGACCAAGCTCCGGGAGTTTGTTGTTGTGGATTGTCCAATCCATTACCTCTGGAGCTGGAACCACCTCGCCGTTTTCAGCCCTCAGTTGATGATAGTTCAGGACGCCAATAAAATCGGCTTTCGTCTGGTACTCAGCAACCTTCTCTTTCCACTCCTCGAAAGTCTCCACCTGAATGTAGTCGATTACCTCCAACGGAGAATCGGTTACCTTGTCCAGATACCGTTCCTTGAATGCACTGACAACGAGCGTAGAGCTGGGACTGGGGTCAGCCATAAGCACAATTTTAGAAGCGTTAGGGAAAATTCTTTTGCCCAAAGAAAAGGCTTCATAGTAGGGAACACGTTCCAACGCCCCGGTAATGGGACCACCCGGCATTTCTAACCTCTTGATAGGGTCGTAGATACTCGGGTCGATATTGACGCCCGAGAAAACGAAGGGTAGTTTCTTCTCTGGATGTCTTTTAGTGTACTCCACGGCGACATACTTAAGAGCATTATCATTGTTGACAAACACTATGTCAGGTTTGGATTCATCTATGAGGTCAAGGGCAATCGCAGCACGCTGATCTATCTGTTCCGGCGTGGTATAGGTGACCTTTGTGTCCATACAGAACATTTTCAGCTCATAGTCTTGGCCTTCTGTGTATCCTGCCCGGCTGAGCCCTTCCACAATCCCCTTCTGGATGTCTTGCTCCCATTCCATTCCTTTATGGTAGGAGTTGACCACGAGGACCCTGAGTGTGGGGACCAACGATGGCTTTCTTTCATAAATCAGCTGCCCTGGTACGCAGGGATCGACCTCGTATCTAGCCACACGCACCCACTGGAAAGCCCCCTTATCTTCCCTTGCAGTTGCAGCCCAAAAATCATAATCCCAATCTTCCTTCACGTCCCCTGCCTCGTTGAGTATTGTCCAACCGGTAGTGCCGACGTAAGAACTGGCTGTCTGCATGAATGCCTTCTTCAAAGCATTAGGGTCGTTTGTTCCTCCTGTGGCAAGATATGCTTGAGTTGCTACCCAAAGGGCATCGTAAGCAGCCAAGGCGTAAGCATCAGGAGTTCTCCCTATCTTCTCTTGAATCTGCTCAACAACGAGTCCATGCTTCTCCGTTTCCTCCTCCCAGCCCTTTATCGCATAGATGGGATTTGGGAAACCTGTTCTGACCGCAAACTGGGCGGCCCGGGCATTGTTAACAAGCTCTTTGTCCAGGGAAGTACCGTCGCTGCCATACCATTTCACCGTGGATAGGATGGCGTTTTGTTCCCCCGCTTGAGTGAAAATTGTTACTACCTCTTCAAAAGCTATAAGGTGCACTCCAACCGCATCGACACCATACTGAGCTATCGCTTGACTTACCTTCGAGTTCAGAGATTCCAGCTCTGCGGAGAAATCCTCAGTGGTGGGGCTATACCTCACGCCATCAATCACTGTGCCGCCAAGCGCCTCGAAGCTGCTTTTCGTGGCTTCAGCGAGGTCATCTCCCCACACGTCACCTCTCCATATAGGTATAACCGCCCTGACACCATCCTCCCACATCAGCCTGGCAATCGCTTCCGCTTGATGGGTATCATCGGGGCAAAGCCGGAATACGTTATCTCCAGGGATAGCCAGGGATGGTGCAGTGCTGGATTGGCTGACCAGCAGGATGCCATTCTTATCAGCGTACGCTTTAACCGCTTCGACCTCGGCGCTGGTCTGGGGGCCAATGACTACTCTCACACCTTTTTCTTTTAAACTCTTTAGCTTTTCAAGGGCAACTGCCGGGTCAGTTCCTGTGTCTTCAACAATGAGTTTTATACTTGTCTCGGAACCGATGCAGGAAAGATACTCATTTACGTCTTTAACTGCGAGCTCCAGCGCTGCCTCACTGGTTTCCCCCTCGGAAGACCAATCTCCACTGAGGGACAGGAGGGCACCGAAAGCTACCTCTGGTTGAGGTGCAACTTCAGGAGCAGGAGCTCTTGAGAACCAGCCCGCAGTAAAGCCTGTCACAAGTAGTAGGACGACTATTACAGCTACAGTCTTTGTTGTTATAGCCATATTTCGGTATTATACTGTAAGAGCTAAAAGCTTTTCGATTTTTTTATTCTCATTCCAGTAAGTTGAATTATCCTCAAACCCAATATTTTTTTACGCACACGCCTGCCTTTTGAATGTGTGGCGTGATGTATCTAAGGAGCAATGGCGTAATTACGATGGTTACAATCAGATTGCCGATGAACCAGCCGGCGAATATGCTGGAAACATCATTCCACGAAGCGATTCCACCTATGGCAAGCATACTTGCGCCCCAACCCGCCCCCACCAAATTATTTAGCAGCCACCCGAAAATGAGGAAAATCAAAAAGTCCCTTCTTGTTCTCAGACCAATATCCGCATCAAATGCCTTGAAAGCTGCCAGCGGTATCAAAACCTGCCAGAGGTCTGCCAATGACCAATAGAGGTTGACATTGAGCGGCACACCACCGAGTACCCCCGCACCTATGAAACACCCAACGTATGCTGCAATCACACCCCAACCACCAAACCACAACGCAAATGCGATCATGAATGCAACTGAAAAGTATAACCCTGAGACCCCCGGAGCTATTGGATAGGTGATTTCACCAAAACGAGCTAAAAGCGTGTTTATTATAGATTTATGAGCGCCACCAGGATCACCACATAGGTGTATGGCGATTTGCTTTTTTCATCTTTTTGCATGTTCATCTATGTTCGCCTCCTGTATGATTTATCCTTTGCTAATTTTAAAAACTAAGGACGACTTTCGTAATGAATTTTTATTTCGCTGGAAATTATTTTTGTCCTTCTCTCCGCTCTTTTCCCTCTCATTTCATCGTTCACAATTGGCAGATGATTTTATGGACGTCCCCTCTTTTGCCACACAATCTCTATGCCCGAGGTCAGCGAGCGCCTTCCCGCTTCCGAAAGTCGTCGGCAATGTCGCCCAGTTGGGCGAACCAGACACCGTCATGCTCCAGCATATAACGAATGAAACTCTCTACCATTTGCATCCGGTGGTGACGCCCGATGATCTGTGGGTGCATCGTCAGGTTGAAACACGTATCGCCTCCCTCTTCGTAGGCGCCATCGAAGTCCCCACGCCAAATCTCCTTGACCTTGGACGCCGCACTCAGCCCCTGGAGAACGATGGGCTGAAAGAGGAACATAAAATGGCAGGAATCGGTCAGCTCCACCGCGATCGGAATCTCAACGAGGTTCGTGCGCTTGCCGTTGTCTTCCACCCAATAGGGGCGGTCCGCTGCAAACTGACTCGAATCGTACTCGAACCCGTACTCAGTCAGGAGGCTGAACGTCACCTTAGAAAGTTCCCCCGAGGGCGAGCGGAAACCGCGCGGCTTTTTACCCACCACTCGCTCCAGGGCTTCCAGACCCCGCTCGATTATCGTCCTTTCTTCCTCAGGGTTCAAAAGGTTCGGCGGCTCGTGAAGATACCCGTGATGACCAATCTCGTGCCCGGCATCGGCAATGGAACGGACCACGTCCGGGTGGCGGTCGGCGGTATAGCCGGGAACGAAGAAAGTCGCCGGTAAGGCGTACTTGCTGAGCAGCTTGAGTATCCTCGGTACACCCTCCTTGGCGCCGTAGGTCCCGCGCGACACCGCAGAGGGAGATTCGAGCTTGACCGAGAGCCAGTACGACTCGGCGTCAAAATCAAATGTGAGTGCAACCGCCAATTGGTGATCGTCCGCGCTTCCCGCTTTTCCTGACATTGTTTTCATTAGCTTACAGTTTCAACCTCCATTTTTATGATCGCAGGATGAACGTGCTCTATCCAGAATGCATCGTATGGAACAGGTTGTTCAATCCTGTTCTCCTCTATAAGAAACTGATTATTCTTATCACAACTGTTCTGCCAGTAATAAGGGGAATCGGGACTCAACAGTAAATCAGCCATCTCTTGAGGGCTATTTGGGTAAATGTCTGTGTATTCCCATGAGTATATGTAGTCATCAACACTAAAGGTATAGCTTCCCTCCCGGTTAAGATCTTCAATGACGATTTTCGTCCGTTCATTCAAATCTTCATCGAGATATCTGATAGTGCGGAACCAGAGCTTGATGAGCTTTTCGAGTACTTCCGGATGCTCCTTCGCATAGTGCTCGGTGGTCACAAGACCATCAATAACTACCAGCCCAAGGTCCGAGGCACTAATCAGTTGTTTGTGTCCTTCTTTTTGGACTTTTAGTTGATCAGTAACCCCTCCTGTGAATGCTTGGGCATCTCCACGCAGGAAGGCAGACAAACATTCGTCAGGCTGGGCATCAACTATATTTACTTCTTCTGGTTTCATCCCGGCGTTTTCTAATGCCAGGAGAACCAACTGTTCTGTCTCGGTCGCTTTGGTAGTAAAAACGGTCTTACCTTTGAGTTGCTTTACCGTCTCTGTAATTGCTTGCTCACGGTCTTCATATATTTCTTGCATTTCTGCTAAAGATTTAAGGTCACTGTCAGACCTTACCATAATAGCGGCACCTTTAAAGATGAAAAGTGGATAATAAAAGATGACATCGCCGCCAGCCTTGTTTATATTTTCATAAGTAGCCTGAAAAGAATTGAAGTTCTGAATAGCAACGTCAACAGTTCCATTTGCAACTGCCGGCATAACATCGTCCCATGCTAACATCCGGGTATCAATATCCAACTTTTCTTCCGTATCCCACTCCAATTTCTCGGCTACCCGGGGTAATATCGTGTCTTGATAAGGGCTTATGCCGTATACAACCTTTTCGTGTTTTATTAACACATCAGCTGCCGGTGTTGGCTCTTGTCTAAATTCATTAATTAATAAAAAAGCGGCGATAGCTACGGTTAAAATTAATGCTATTGACAAAATTGCAAATATTGGTTTCATTTTTCCTTTTTTCCTATTATTCTCACAAAAAAGTTATTCTCTAAAGCTATTAATGTTTTTATATCTAAGTTTCATAATATATAAGCTTTTCGATTTTTCCGAGAACAACTCGTAATAATCACCAAACCTCTTGATGATTTGTAAACCAAAGCAGAATCATCCATTAAAAAGAACTGTTAATTTCATTTTCCTACAAAAATCTAAATACCTCCGGCAATTCTCCTACGATCGCCCTGAACTTTTCAGGCCATTTATCCGGGTCAAAACCCTTTTGTGCTAAAAAAACAGCAGCCCACCGCTCCAGCCCAACACCTGAGCATCCAGACCACAATTCCTCGCCACTTTGCAGTTTCACGCTGAACCCTTTTGGATATTTATTGCCATTCACACTCACATTTTGAAACTCCAGCCATTTCCCGCTATAAGGCAGGACCGCTTCGTAATCGGTAGTTCCTACTTCCTTCGACTCTGCCAGACCCGCTTTTCCCTCCTGCGCCATGAACCATGGTGTTACCCATGCTTCGCGCCACTCGATGTCCATAAACTCCTCGAATATGCGATGGTAACCTTCCTGTAGCTGCTTCGCATGTTCTATTACCTGCTCCTTCTTCCCTATCCATACTATCTCCACCCTGTGAAACTCATCAAGCCGCTCTATGCCATGAAGCCCGCCACTTTCATAGCGATGAGAAGTTCCTGACCTGTCAAAAACCGTTATCGGTAGAATTTCATCGGGTATTGTCTTCCCCTGCAGGAAAATCCAAAACGGCGGGCATTGCGCATAGCACATCCCCCCCACGGGCTCTATCCTATCCATTATCATGTCCAGAGGAACCTCATTCGTAACTTTGTAATAATCCATCACTTCCTCCCAGTATTCGGGGTCTCTCGTCTTTGGCGTGCATACGTAATACGCCTCAGGATAAATCCCTTTTGCATGTCCCGAACGCTTCCACACGTCCCAGGGCACGAACTTAGGAAAAATCATCTCCTCATATCCCAGCGGCTTGCACACTTCCTCCAGCAGGGCACGCTCAAAAGCTCTGAATATCTTCGTTAATTGCGGTCCGTATATCCACTGCCCTCTTCCCGCTGCATGCCGTATCCAACCTCGCTTTATCAGTTCTTCCGTAGGGTCTTTATCGAAATAAAAATCCCTCTTGCCACTTTCAAACAGCAATTCCCAGTGCTCACTTTTGCCTTTCCACCTTGCCGCCTCGCATTTATCTTCCAATAGCCTTAATATTCTATCGGGAATCCTTCTTTCTAACGCAGACTCGTCCACATCCAGAAAAAGACGCAATCTCCCTTTTTCCTGTTTTATTTCCTTTACAAACGGTAATTTCTTTATTCTCAATCCCTCTTCCCATTCTATTCCTATCTCATAATCCTCTATTTCTACACCTCTTATCCCTATTCGGTGCTTACCTAAAAATTTACCAAACTCGTTCTTCAATCTGAAAAGTGCATCATGCGCCCTCACAAACCTATCAGAGACTATTTTTAACCCAATTTTTTCCCCGGCAACGTCCCACCTCTTAATTTCAGCACCGCAACCGGGAGGTGCGCCTTTTTTTAATACGCCTTCATTACAATACTTCACAAACTCCGTCAGGTCTGACGAACTTACGGCGTCACTTAAACTCCCGCTGCATTTAAGCTCTGCTTTTAACTGGAATTCTATGTTCATTGGCTCACTCTCTTATCGTAATTACTTAATATCTCGTGGACGTATAAATATATTTATAAGTCATTCCGAAAATTATTAACCATGAGATTTCACAAGATTAACACAAGATTAGAAATCAGAGAGAAGAGAAACGATTCAGACTTCTTGATCTTTGCTTTTTCTCGTGAAAATCTGTGTAATCTTGTGGTTACTATGGACTCACCACCATCTCTACCACTTCTTGTGCTGCTTTTGCATTCATCAGATAATCATCCACAGTTGCGATTAGCGACCCTATTTTTTCGGCTTCAAGATATGTCGCCACACGGTTTTCCTTTATCACGGTTTTCATATTGTTCATATTATCCGGCATTAACGACTTCGCTACCAAAACCGCCGTTGCTCCGCTTATCTCGATTTTTGCTTTTATTTTCATTTTAATGCTTAATTTAATTCACACTTAAAATAAAATATTGACACAGATTAACGCAGATTAACACAGATGAAAATATCAATGCCGTTAAAAACACCCCAGCCAGCCCAACAAAACAAAAGAAAGAAAAAATCAGTGTAAATCTGTGTCTTAAATAGAAGGAAGTTATACTTTATATACAATAATCCACAATCAGGTAAAATGAAAACGATTTTATTGGCAGGCGGGTATGCAAAGAGGTTGTGGCCACTGACAAAGGATTGCCCCAAATCATTGCTTCCCATAGCGGGTAAGCCAATAATCGAGTATATCCTGGATGGAATGGAGCACATAGGAGAAATTGAGGCGGTATTTCTATCCACGAACCGCAAGTTTGAAACAAAGTTCAAGGACTGGCTTGAGAGCTACCGAAGCAGTAAAGAAATTGAACTGGCGATTGAAGAAACCCGAACTGAAGAGGACAAATTGGGTTCTATTGGCGCGTTAAATTTTTTGATTGCGCATCACGGGCTCAATGAGGATTTGTTAATCATAGGTGGTGACAATCTATTTGACTTTGACTTAAAAGAATTGATAGCGTTTTACAGGACTAAAAAGAAAACCGTAGTGCTTTTATACGATATGAAGGATAAGGAGCGATTAAGGAGGAAATACGGTGTTTTGGAAATAGATAGCGATTTAAAGATTATCAATTCAGAAGAAAAACCCGAGAACCCCAGGTCAACTTTAATCTCTACTGCTTGTTATATATTCACAAAGGAGGATTTAGCGTTGATTGGCGATTATCTGGCGGCAGGGAATAATCCGGATGCCATCGGATTTTTTGTGTCCTGGTTGTGTAAAAGGAGTGCCCTATACGGTCTCGTTCATAGCGGGCTCTGGTTTGACATAGGAAGCTTTGATGATTACGAGCGTGCAAATGCGGTTTATAGACGGATAAAAGGAGAGAGGAGCTTATAAATCTATCCAAATCCGCGTTCAAAAGTAAAGTAAAATTCTTCTTCATTTTTTACCTCCCTTATCTCTTCTACTACACCTTATAACATCAGGTGTTAGGTGTATATATAAAAGTTTGCCCATATTAACAAAAAGCATGAAAGGTAGAATATCTGAATGAAGAAGCGATACAACATAGTCTGGACAAAAGAAGCTATGGACCACATGAGGTATCATCAGGTTGATAAATATGAAATTGAAGAAGCATTAAGTGGGAAAGTGTATGAGAGGAAAATACAGGAAAACAGACGCATAATATTGGGGGACTCGCATGGTCGAATCCTTTTGGTCATCTTAGATTTAATAAGAGGTAGTGATTATGAGCTAATATCTGCGTATGATGCACCTGATAAGATGAAAAAGTTATATAAAAGGAGAATAAAGAAATAATTATGCATCTAAAAGAAGAGCTGAATCCAGAGGATTTAATGAAGGGTGATTGGGAAGAGGGCTGGATAGAAGTGGAGGGGGAAATAGGAGAGGTAGCCCGTTGTCCAAGGTGCGGGTCGAGGATAGAGAGAAAGAAACTGGATATCAATTTTCTGGATGGGAAAATTACAGTTCATGGTTTTGAGCAGATGCAATGTACTAAATGTGGATTTATATTCATGAATTCCGAGCAAGCTCAGTTATATGAGGATTTGTATAAGCATTTTATCAAATTCCACGAAGAGAAAACAGATATCCAAAGCAGTCTATGTAATATCAGGTGAAATGTCATGTTCGATTACATCGTAGTTGTGGTCAGTGACGATTCAGAAGCATCGAAATTGAAGGTTTCTGAGCCAAGAAAGGATGTCCTTCTCGACTCAATCTTTGTGCCTGTTCCCGAAAGTGGATGGGATGGTGCTGCGGGCAACGGGCTTGGTACGCTGTTCGCAATAGAAAATGCAAGTAAGGCGATAGAGAAAGACCTCGTGGAAGAAGCGAAACGAGGAAAAAGTGTTCTTATCGTGCATACCGCAGGTGAGGGGACCAGAAACATACTCACAAGGACATGTAAGAACAAAGCCTTCGTAGAGATTCCCAACCTAACGATTCTGGAGGGCGTGATAAAACAGTTCCAGGATTTTGCCGTTCCGTCCCGTATCATAGTTACATGGGGCGACCAGTTCTTGTTATTCGTAGATAGCGCAGAAGAGATAAGGAAATGCGCACAGAACACGCATGTCATGCTCTTCGGCTTAAAGGCAGAACTCACAGAGGAGGTTGCGAGTAAATACGGCATTCAGATAGTTAAGTGCGGGGAAAGGGAAGGCGGTGAACTTCTCGATTTTGATGACACACGAAACTACGAAGTGGTGAAAACGAAGTTGCAAAAGCGAGCTGGTGGCGAAGTAATGGTGAACATGGGGATGTTTGCGATGAGCGGCGTTTTGGCTGAACGTATGCTCGATGCATTCAGCGATGAGCTTGAAACGAGAAAAGGAAAGTTCAACTCAGATGAGTTATGGCAATTATGGGTTTCACCTGAGCATGGAGCTGAAGCGGATTACTGGCTCCGTGAGCGGGCAGACAGGTTAAAGAATGAGACATTTCGTGCAGAGCCCGAGCCGCTTGCACTGATAAAAAGCTTTCCTTTAAGCGATAAAACAGTATGGCGGGATTTCGGCACGAATGAGAGTTATTACGAAAATGTGATGCGGATTTTGGCTGAGGATGATGTAGGGCGGAGATTGCGAGAATTTTTAGGTGTTAAAATTAAAATTTCTTCAGTAAAAAACGGGTGTGAAGTTCTGGATTCTGTATATGAGAATGTGGAGTTTGAGAAGGGGCTGGTAAAGAACAGCGTTATATCAAACTCGACGGCGAAACACGCACAGCTTGAACAGGCTTGCGTGATAAATTCTAAGTTAAACAGGATACGGGGAAAGAACTGCGTTGTTTACAATGTGGTTGACCATGCGGAACTCGAACTCGACGATTGCTTCCTCGTGGATGTGTTCCATCCGAACAAAGGGCGGATACGGCTTAAGATGCAGATTGGGGCGGAGAAAAGGGACAAAAAAAATTGGTGGTATTCGCGTCTTCCGGGGAACGATTTTTCGCTGAGCGAAATTACAGGGATGATGAAAGGCGTGTCTGAATATGAAATGGAGGTTACGAAGAAGAAGTTTGAGGATGTCGCTGAGATACGACCTTTGAAAATCCAACCATTTGTAGAGCACAAGCCGTGGGGTTACGAGTTCTGGTGCGTTTCGCCGAGGAATTATTGCGAATTCGAAACCGGAGGCGTAATGCAAAGATTCACATTGGACGAACTAACTTGTTTGTTCCCTGAAAAGCTTGCAGGGCGAATTGTGGATAAATTCCCGCTGATTGTGAAGATAATAAAGGCAGATGAGAATCTATCTGTGCAGACGCACCCGGACGATGCGTATGCGAGAAAACTCGGCGATGTGTTCGGTAAAGAAGAGGCGTGGCACGTGCTCGAAGCATCAAAAGAAGCGAAGATTTATCTGGGATTCTGCGATTTTATGGACGCAGCGGGCGTTAAAGAAGCAGTAAAACGAGAAGACTTTCTTTCGTGTTTGAACGCGTTTGATGCGCACGTTGGTGACGTTTACCACATTCCTGCTGGTGTCATTCACGCATTAGGCGCGGGAACAAAGGTGTACGAAGTAAGCACTGCGTCTGAACGAACTTTTCGGATATATGACTATGGCAGGGGAAGAGAACTCCATTTAGAGGATGCTATGGAAGTGTTGAGGTTTGATGAAGTAGGATGTGGTAAGGATTTGAAGAAGGTGCGTACGCTTTTGCATAAAGAGCGAGGGTGCGAGGAATATATGCTTTTGAGGGGTGAGCGATTCGGGCTGCGGCTTTTCAAGGTGCATGGCAAAGGAGTAAAAGTTTTTACCGAAGGCAAGCTGCGAGTGCTTACGTGTGTGCGTGGACAGGTCACGCTAAAATCTGAATCAAACACGAACAATGCAGAACTTTCTTTAGCTCCTGTGGAGACTGTGTTGGTGCCTGCGTGTGTTAAGAGGTTCGAGATGTGTGGGGATGGGGAGGTTGTATGTGCTAATTTTATTTATATAAAGATTTAGTTGAAATATAATTATCATAATCATGTTTCAATATTTCAGAAGATATGGGATTCGATTCTCTCGGAAAAAGATGTCTGCCTCGTTCTACTTGGCTCTTCTATCTCAATGATGGAAGA
>CAZXYJ010000017.1:0-6798 GCA_964644925.1 uncultured Halobacteria archaeon
CAATACAACTTTTTGCACGCATCACGAAATCGTTAGATAACTGGATTGCATAGTCAATCGAGCCGGAATTTACGAAAATCTCCCTTACTCGGTCAATGTCGGAATTGCTGATGTCCCCTTTCTTTGACAGAAGCTCCGCTAAATACGCTTTCTCTGAAGGTTTTGAATGGTTTAACGCATGAATGATGAGAATGGTTCGCTCACCGTTTTTAATGTCCAACCCCACAGGCTTTCCCGTTTTCGCTGGGTCGCCGCAGACGTCTAACACGTCATCCTGTATCTGGAATGCAATGCCCAAGTTTTCGCCATACCCACGCAGATTCGCAATTTCTGCTTCGCTTCCACCGCCAAGTAGTGCACCTGAGGCGGCACACACCGTAAATATAGACGCCGTTTTCAGCGCTGCTATCTCTAAATACGTCTGTTCGGTTACTTCTTTTATGTCGCTTAATCGTAACGAGAACTCCAGGTACTGCCCCATAGCGATGTCGGAAATAGTACTCGAAACCAAACCCATGACTTCGGGAACGCCGCATCGGGCAAGCATCTCACAGGAAAAAGCGAACAAAAAATCCCCGATGACTATCGCTCTTTTTTCGCCATACCTCGCGGGATTGGAAGGGTTTTTCCTGCGTATGGAATTCTCATCTATAATGTCATCGTGAACCAGAGACGCATTGTGGATGAGTTCGATGGCTATGGCAGTGTATAACGCCCTGTCCCGTGAACCGCCAACCGCCTCTGCTGATAGGAGACAGACGACAGGACGAAGTCGCTTCCCTCCCGTATCGCGTATATAGTTCAACACATGATATAAAATTTTGTTTGTGCAGCCCTGCATTTTCTGCTCGATAACTTCAGATAACTTGCGATTGAAGTATTGCACTTCCTCTTGAATCGGTCTCTCGTTCATTTCGGCTGCTCAATAGTTTCTATGGATTCGCTTTATAAAATACCCACCTATTTTGATGAAAATACAAAATTCGTCTTTTCCAATGCCTCAAGCATGATTTTCGACGACCCATACTCGATTTGTATCTCCAGCCCGAATGCCCTGGCGAAGTTTTTAACCGTTTCCGTGTATTTCTCATCTCGCTCGTCTGCTTCGGAATGGCATATCTTCACCACCCTTCGGTAATGGTTCCGCATGAGTTTTATTATTCTCGGTGTGTCCGCAGCAGCACTTCTGTTCATCCCCCCTGCCATGATATTTATAGCCGATTCCAAAATCACCTGTGGCTCCTTTATGATTGATGCTCCCGCAGGTGTCATGAAAAACGTCCCTGGCTCCTCGCGGAGCAATTCCTGAGCCCTCTCTCCGCCAAGTGCAATCTCTATGCAATTGTTAAGTATTTCACCTTTTCTGCCCCTCGGTATTACCACGGGAACCTTTGCTTTTCTGATTACTCGCTCTATCTTGCTTGCTGTGCTTCCACACAACCCGTAGCCCAGTAAAACGCAATCCACGAAGGCGCTCATTTTTTTTATGCCCTCTTCAATCTCCGCCAGTAGTTTATCGGGGCAATCATGCATTCGCAACTCCATCACTTCGATAATCACGGAATTTCCGATACCGCCTTCACGGATTTCCTTTTCTATCTTTTCTATCGTTTTCTCTTTTATTTCTGGTTTCTGACCATCCTCAGTCAGCACACGCGAAAATCCGGCATTTACTCGTTTATTCATTACGGCTATCGCGGGATTGGTGGTCTCGGGCAGCACAAAGAATATCTTATCCACGCCTGTCTTTTCGACTGCCTCTTTTATTTCTCTTCTTAAAATCTCACAAGTGATAATCCCGATGTGCATTGCTTTATCGTTATATAAAATAAACTATAACTACCTCCTATTTAAGTTAAGACACGGATTTACACAACACTTTTTCTTTTTGTGAAAAAGAAAACCTGTGCTAAAAGAAAAAATTAATATTTTTCGGAATGACTATAGTTTCTATTTTCACTCCTCCACCACTTCCACGCCGTATTCCTTTTCGAGAAATGCCCTGCCTTCCTCTTTGCTTATTCGTTGTTTTTTCGGCACCTTTCTTTTTTGTATTTTCCTCTCTTTTATTCGATACCCCGGCCTTTTTAAAGATACCGAAACGTCCATGCCATATATGCCCACCTTGGGGTCGTATCGAATGCCAAAGTCTGTATGTTCGGCAATGCCAAAGGAAAAATTACCGTAGGTATCGAATTGACTCGCAAAAAGTTTATCCTGTATTTTAAAGCAGCGTTTGAGGAACTCCTTTGCACGGTCCTTTCTCAGTGTGACTTTACAAGCAATGGCTTCGCCCTTTTTTATACTGAGTGGCTGTAGCGATTTCTTTGCATGCAGTTCAATCGGTTTTTGGCTGGTAATATGTTCTAAAAGCTTCTCTGCCTTTGCTAACTTCTCTCCGCTTTCTCCTACACCCATGTTTATCACTACTTTCTCCACTTCTATGTTCCGCATCGGGTTCGTATTTGCTGCCATTGTTTTGGTCATTTGGATTTTGGTATTAGATATTATTTAGTATTTATTTCGGATTTGAGATTTAGTATTTAACCCTTAATCTTTGGTATCTCTATCTTCTCCTCCCCCACCACGAACACATAATCATCTATGGTCTCAAAACTTCCCGCATCGCCATCGCCATTGGCGGCTGGTTTTATCTTTACTACGTTTGATTCCGGACTGCGTACGGTTCTTATCGCCTCTATTTCGCCTGTCTGAGCAGAATGCTTCCCGCCCATCACCATCACTTTACTGCCCTCTTTATATGCAAAGTGCTGCAGTATTTTGTTATCAGGAAGGGAAATCAAGAGCGAATCATGCGTTTTTATCTGTTCACCGAGCTTTTCTCCCGGAAGAATGTTTCTACCATCGTGCAGGTTCAATTGTATCGTTCCTTCTTTTAGCATTCGCTTATCGTTCACGCGGCACAGCTTCATGGACGCTTCTTTCTTCTCCATCTTCACCAGCGACAACTTCCCCTTCTCGTCCAAAAGAGCGATATAATTGGTTTTCAGGACGGGAATGGAAAGCACGTCGAAGACACCCACGGGGAACTTATGGTCTTTTCTCACTCTTCCATTAACTACTATATTGCCCTCATTCAATACCCTTTTCGCTTCTCTACTGTTATCCGCTAACTTCAGCACGTCCCTTACGAGCAAAAGCAAGGGCACGCTTCTGTCCCCGGGATGTGGTCCGGGTCGGGGTTTTACTGTCCAGTAGGCGGTTTTCCTTTCTATTCGCCGGCTACGGGGTGCCGCTATCCTCTTTTGATGTTTTTCCATTTTTAGCTAAACCATATATGTATTGTCATATTTTTAAATATGTTTTAGAAAACACTTTCTTTCTAAAGAAAGAGTATATTTCTTTGATAAAACTTTCTTTGTGAAAGAAAGTTTTATGCATAGGCATATTTAACGAAATCCTCCGCTTTCCCTTCGAACTCCTCCTGTGCTTCTGGCGTTACGGTTGGTCTTACGCTCTTAATCGCGACTTCAAAATGCTCTTTCTTTATCACGATGTTCTTTGTTGCCTTGTTTACGTGCTCCTCACTTATTCCTGAGGTGATGAACTCACGTAAAGCACTCATCACCGCTTCTTTCACGATTGCTTCTATGTCTGCACCGACATATCCGTCTGTTCGTTTCGCAAGTTCCTCTACATCCACGTCCTCCCCTATCGGCTTCCCTCTGAGATGAACATCGAAAATTTTCTCCCTCTCCTCTTCATCCGGCGGTTGTATGTATATCAATCGGTCAAGCCTGCCGGGTCGCAGCAGTGCAGGGTCCACCATATCAGGTCGGTTTGTCGCCGCTATGATAATTACCTCTTTTAGCTCTTCCAAGCCATCCATCGCAGTCAACAACTGCGAAACCACTCGCTCTGTCACGTGCGAGTCGAACCCCGCGCCTCTCACAGGTGCAATAGAATCTAATTCATCGAGGAAAATGATGCAAGGAGCGGCTTGTTTCGCCTTCCTGAAAATCTCACGAACCGCCTTCTCGCTCTCGCCAACCCATTTCGAGAGCAGTTCCGGTCCTTTTATCGAGATGAAATTCGCCTCGGTCACGTTCGCTACCGCTTTCACCAGCATCGTCTTTCCCGTTCCCGGCGGTCCAAACAGGAGAATACCTTTCGGTGGTTTGGTATTTAAGCGAGAGAAAACCGCGGGATATTTAAGCGGCCATTCCACGACTTCTTTTAATTCCTGTTTCGCGTTCTCTAAACCCCCTATGTCATCCCACTTCACATTCGGCACTTCTACAAAGACTTCGCGAAGCGCAGAAGGCTCTGTGTTTTTCAATGCTCCACTGAAATCTTCTTTTGTAACCTGCAGCTTTTCCATCACTTCTGGTGGTATCTCCTGCTCTATGTCCATCTCAGGCAGTATTTTCCGTAGTGCGTGCATTGCCGCTTCTTTGCATAACGTAGCGAGGTCTGCACCGACGAATCCGTGCGTGAGGTCCGCGAGCTCCTTTAGATTTACGTCCTCTGCCAGTGGCATTCCTCTCGTATGCACTTGCAATACCTCTTCACGACCATTCCTGTTCGGAATGCCTATTTCTATCTCACGGTCAAACCGACCTCCTCTTCTTAACGCCTCATCCAGCGCATTTACCCTGTTTGTCGCGCCGACCACCACTACTTGCCCTCTTGATTCCAAACCATCCATCAGAGAAAGAAGCTGGGCTACTACTCTTCTTTCTACTTCACCCGTTGTCTCGCCCCTCTTCGGCGCAATGGAATCCAATTCATCAATAAAAATAATAGAAGGTGCATTTTTACCCGCTTCCTCAAATATGTCTCGCAGGTGTTTCTCACTTTCTCCGTAAAACTTGCTCATTATCTCAGGACCCGAAATAGAAAAGAAATTGGCGTCGGTTTCACTTGCCACTGCTTTTGCTATTAACGTCTTTCCCGTTCCCGGGGGTCCGTGCAGGAGAACGCCCTTCGGCGGCTCTATCCCTAATCGCTCGAATAGCTCAGGATGTCTCAGTGGCAGTTCTATCATCTCCCTTATCATGCCTATCTCACGCTTTAACCCACCAACATCCTCGTAAGTCACGTGAGGAACGCCTACTGCTCCTTCTCTCGGTTTACGAAGCATAATCTCAGTGTCCATTTGCGGTATTACCGTGCCTAAAGGAACGGTATTGGTAACGACAAAAGTAATGGGATTACCAAGCATTTCGACCCGTATAATCTGCCCCTTTGTAATTGGCCGTCCTTTCAGTATCCTTGCCAGGTATCTCTCACCACCCGCGATTCGCACGGGTTGTGTGGGCTCAAGTGTAATTCTTTTTGCATCCTTTACCGTCGTCTTTTTCGCTCGCACGCGGTCATCTATGGCGACACCTGTATTGCCCCTTATATTCCCATCTATGCGTATTATTGATTTATTGCTGTCCGGGGAATACCCGGGCCATACAATAGCAGTAGCAATATTCTTGCCTTCTATTTCTATCACATCTCCACTTACAACACCAAGTTTACGCATTGTTTCCGCGTCTATCCTTGCTATTCCTCTGCCCGCATCTCGGTGATACGCTTCTGCTACCTTCAATGTCACTGATTTATCTTTTCCCTCGTCATCTCGGTCTTTCATCACCATTTTCACCCTCGCCTTTTCTATTGTATATAAAGTATAATTCCATTCTATTTAAGTTAAGACACGGATTTTTTCGTTGATACCCGCTCTTTAAACGCGTAATCCACCTCGCTTATTTCAATACCGCAATTTTCAAACCATCCTTTTATGAGTTCAAAGGTGGTGCTGCTGTTATGATATTTCTTCATCTCTTTAAACTGCTTGTTCGGGTCCCTTCCGGTACTGAGCCGGTACAAAAGGAAGTGAACCTTGTAGACCGGTCTGCCAAACAACTTATGCCTCAGCGTTATCTTCGTATTATGCCAATCTCCTTCCATAATAATTATTTTCCTCCTCGTTACCCGTGCCATTTCCGCGATTGCCTGTTGTGGGTCATGTAAAGGCCAGACAGCGAATCGGCAAACCACGACATCAAAACTGTTGTCCTTAAACGGAAGCCTGTGCGCATCGGCATTGATTATTTTCAAATCGCTCTTCAAGTATTCTTTTCGCGTTTTCAACTGCAAAACCATTTTTGATGAGAAGTCCAGACCCGTCACGTCAAATCGTCTCGAAAGCGGAATTGATAAGACCCAGGCAGCCGGTCATAAGCGCCGTAAACCGTTTCTTCCTCGCTTATTTTTTTAGCGACGTTGCTATTGTGGTGGCGCAGGAAATCTTACCGCCCAGTGCTGCCCGTCCGTGAATGGGCAAACTCCAGATACTGCTAACCATGAAGTCCTCTGGCGATAGCGTGTAATTAAACCCGTTATTTGTCATTCCCTGCTCTTCCACGTCCGTACTTCGCTTTTGTCCTCCTTCGAATTTCCCGACCGATCATCATCATCTCTTCCGCAGATAATGGCGTGGGAACAGAAGTCTGTGAGTTGTTGTATATCTTCTGTGCGAACTCCCTGAACAAATCGGCAATGTCACTCGTAGGGTCATATTCAATCACGGTATTACCATCTATTTCGGCTTCGGCAATCTCGTGCGCATTGGGTATATGCCCGATGACCTGCGAGCCAATCTGTTCCGCGAAATTGTAAACCACGTCCGCTTCATCCAGCATACCACGAACGTTGTAGATGATGCCGCCCAATGGCGACCCGCCTTTGTTTGCGAACTCGCCTATACCACGGCAGATATTGTTTGCTGCGTAAAGAGCGAGATAATCCGCAGACGTTACGATATAGACCTCATCTGCCAATCCT